>CAIXSC010000915.1 GCA_903921945.1 uncultured Planctomycetaceae bacterium | reverse complement strand
CCGTTGACCGCGGTGATTTCATCCTCCGTTTGCAGGCCCACGCGGGTTTCCGGCAGATGCTCGAAACCGGCCGGCAACTTGGCGACCCGAATATCTTTCGCGCTCGTGATGCCGATCGTTGGCCGCTCTCCGTTGGGCGTGACAAGAATGCGGGGACGGATCACCAGCCATTCGTCCTTACCAGCGCCGACGCCAGCACCGTCGCCAGCGCCGTCACCAGCGCCGTCACCAGCGCCGTCACCAGCGCCGTCACCAGCGCCTTCACCAGCGCCTTCACCAGCACCTTCGCCAGCGGCTCCACCAGTACCGGCGCGGCGGACGAGGACCTGGAGATCCTCGCGAGCGCCGTGGAGGCCCACCCCTTGGATCAGGTCCCAATCGAACCGTAGGTGATCGCTGGGGGCGCCTTCGCGGCCAATCTGCAGAATACGGTCACCGGGGCGGACACCCGCGTTCCAGGCGGGGCCGGCGGGCAGCACATTGCCGACCACGCACGGCGTGTACGGCAGACCGTTCCGGTAGGCGATCGCCGCGAAAATCACCGCGAACAGGATGTTCATGATGACCCCTGCGGAGATGATCAACATCCGCTGGGGCACCGATTTCGCGGGGAAGCTACGCGGGTCGAGCTTGATCGGTCCGGACTGCTCGGCATTGTCATCGTCGCCCATCTTGATGCGGTCCGATTCGGATTTCGCATTGCGAGGGTCGTCGTCTTGGCCGAGCATTTTCACATAGCCGCCGAGCGGCAGAATGCCGATGCCGTACTCGGTTTCCCCCCAGCGGAAGCGGGCGAGCGACCGTGGCAACCGCAGCCGGCCGATGCCGATCGGGACATCGAAGCCGACGTAGAACTTCTCGCACTTCACCCCGCAGGCTTTCGCGGCGAGGAAGTGTCCCAGTTCGTGGACGAAAATCACCAAACCAAGTCCGACGATGGATTTGACGCCACTGATCAACATCTCCGCGCTCAGATAATCCGAGAGCGCTGCCCACATCATTCCGTCCACCGCCCGACCTCCTTCCGTGCCCAAGCATCGAGCGTCCATAGTCGCTCCAGCGTGGGGCACGCTTCGAATTCGTGATTCTCGAGCACAGCCCGGCAGGCCGGCACGATGTCCGTAAAGCGGATTTTCCCGGCGATGAACGCCGCGACCGCCGTTTCGTTCGCGGCATTGACGACCGCGCCCGCAGTCCCGCCCGCTTTGGCTACTTCAAATCCTAATCCCAAGGCGGGGAACCGGCGCTCGTCGGGCGCCAGGAATTCCAAACTATGCGTCTTGGTCCAATCCATCCTGGCCGCCGGTCCAGCCCAACGTTCCGGATAGGTAAGAGCGTACTGGATCGGCAGTTTCATATCCGGCGGGCTGAGTTGCGCCAACACCGAACCATCGCGATACTCGACGAGCGAATGGACGATGGACTGCGGATGCACCACGACGCCGATCTGTTCCGGCGGGAAATCAAACAGCCAACGGGCCTCGATGACCTCGAGCGCCTTGTTCATCATGGTCGCCGAGTCGATGGTGATTTTCGGCCCCATTTTCCAGGTGGGATGGTCGAGCGCGTCGGCGACTGTGACCGCCGCCAACTGTTCGGCCGAATGATTGCGGAAGGGCCCGCCGCTGGCGGTCAGCACCAGACGCTCGACCTCTTCCCGCCGGCCGGCCTTCAAGGCCTGGAAAATCGCGCTGTGTTCGCTGTCCACCGGCAGCAACTCGCCGCCGTGTCGAGCGGCCAGGGCCATCGCCAGCGGACCGGCCACGACCAGGGTCTCTTTGTTGGCCAGCGCCACGCGTTTACCGGCCGCTAACGCCGCCCAGGTGCCGGCCAGACCGGCCGCTCCGACGATCGCCGACATCACGAGGTCCACATCCGGCTCGGCCACCGCCTCGGCCACCGCCTCCGAGGATTTCAAGATCCGTGTGCCGGGCGGGAGCCGATTCGATTCAAGCCGCGCGGAAGCGGCCGGATCGGCGATCGCCACCCACCCCGGCCGAACGCTCCAGGATTGCTCGACGAGCAAATCGACTTGGCGATGGGCCGTGAGCCCGGCGACCGTGAAGCGGCCGTTCGCCGCCGCGATCACTTCCAGCGTGCTGCGGCCAATACTTCCAGTCGAGCCGAGAATGGCAACGCGGCGAGGTTGGGCTGTCATGGATCCGAAACCCCGCAGGCGCGGCGGCGGCACGCCGATCGCGTTCTTTGACCCTAACATTCTCTCCAAGTAGCACTTGGGAAGCGACGCATTGTAGATTTGCCCGCCGGTCGCGACAACCCGAACTGCGGTTGCCGCCAGCCGTCAGCCTGTATAATGCCTTAACATTTCGTCCCCTCACCCGACGGCTAACCCATGAGCCAAGATGAAACGCCCGGCCGCCGCAACGGAGACAATCGCTCCTCGTCAGCGGGGCCACCGATCCTCTGGTACTTCGTCGCCGCCGTCGCGGGCATGATGCTGGTCGGTTGGTTGGTGATGTCCGCCAACTTGCAATCGATCGAGTACGCCGATTTCGTGCGACTGGCGGAACGCAGCAAGCACACCCCCGACCGCAAGCAGTTGGCCGAGGGCTTTGCCGGAACTTTGGATGTCGATGCGCCGACTCGGAATGGCAAAGCCCGCCGCGTCATCCGCTTCAGCCGACTCCGCAGCATCATGGTCGGCGACAAGACGATCACCGGCCGGGTGGATCGGCAACTGCTCGAAGGACCGCTCGAGGGCGACGGCGAGCTAGAGGTGAAACAGTCCGAAAAGGACGTCCAGTTCTCCGTAAACCGGCTCGGCAACGACAGCGAAAACGCCGACCTCATGAAGTTGCTCGTCGCGAACAACCTCGACTACTCGATCGAGCCGCCGCCGAGCGTTTTCCGTCAGTATTTCCCCGCTCTGCTGCTGACGACCCTGATTATCTTCCTGTTCGTCGTGATGCTCCGACGGATTGGCGGCGTTGGCTCGCCGATGTCGTTCGGCCGTAGCAAAGGCAAGCTGTACGCCCAAGAGGACTTGGGCGTCACGTTCAACGACGTGGCGGGCATCGACGAAGCGGTGGAAGAAGTCCGGGAAGTGGTCGATTTCCTGCGCAACGCGGAAAAGTACCATCGTCTGGGCGGCCGCATCCCCCGCGGCGTGTTGCTGGTTGGACCGCCCGGCACCGGCAAGACGCTGCTCGCCAAGGCGATCGCCGGCGAAGCGGGCGTGCCGTTCTTCAGCCTGTCCGGCTCGGATTTCGTCGAAATGTTCGTCGGCGTCGGCGCGGCTCGCGTTCGCGACATGTTCCAGCAAGCGGAAGCCAAGGCGCCGTGCATCATCTTCATCGACGAACTCGACGCGCTCGGAAAGAGCCGCGGCACAAGCATCATGGGCGGACACGACGAACGCGAACAAACGCTCAACGCGTTGCTCGTCGAAATGGATGGTTTCGGCTCGAATAACGGCGTCATTGTGATGGCCGCGACCAACCGCCCAGAAACGCTCGATCCGGCCCTGCTCCGCCCCGGCCGGTTCGATCGCCATGTGCTCGTGGACCGACCGGACATCCTGGGCCGCGAGGCGATCCTCAAGGTCCACGTCAAGAGCGTGAAGCTCGACCCGACCGTCGACCTGAAGGAAGTCGCCGGTCTAACGCCGGGATTTGTCGGCGCCGACTTGGCGAACCTGGTGAACGAAGCCGCGTTGCTGGCCGCCCGCAAGGAAAAATCGGCGGTGGGCATGACCGAGTTCAACGAGGGCGTCGAACGCGTCACGGCCGGGTTGGAAAAGAAACAGCGCGTGATGAACGTGGACGAGAAGGTGCGGGTCGCCTACCACGAGGCGGGACACGCGCTCGTCGCCTACAGCTTGCCGAACACCGACCCGGTTCATAAGGTTTCGATCATCCCCCGCGGCATCGCGGCGCTCGGCTACACACTTCAGCGACCGGAGGGCGACCGCTACCTCATCACCCAGTCGGAACTGGAAAGCCGCATCCAAGTCTTGCTCGCCGGCACCATCGCGGAAGAAATCACATTCCACGATATTTCCACCGGCGCCTCCAACGACCTCGAACGCTGCACCGACATGGCGCGAGGCATGGTGATGCAGTTCGGCATGAGCCGCCTCGGACGCGTGAACTACCGCGAGAGCAACCAGTCGGCGTTCCTGGCGGCGGCCGCCGGCGGCGAAGAACGGCTCCGCTCGCACAGCGAACAGACCGCGCGGGAAATCGATCAAGAGGTCAAGCGGATCATCGACGAAGGGATCGAGAGGGTGCGGCATATCCTCGACGTCCGCGGAGCCGCCCTCGAAGCGCTCGCCAAACGATTGCTCGACGTGGAATGCGTCGATGCCGCCGAACTCAAACGGATCATCGACGAAAGCTCGCCCGGACCACTGGTCGTTCCCGGCACCGCGCCGATCACGGCCAAGTTGGTCTCGGAACGCGGCGACCGTGGCGAACGGGCTGACCGTGGCGAACGGGCTGACCGTGGCGAACGGGCGGCGGAACGCCCCGCTGTTGTCGAGAAACCGGCCGCGTCGGACCTGTAGGCCTCGCACCGCTCATCCCCATCGAGGTCTCCGATGTCGTCCGCTCAGCCACCGCCTTCCGTCGGTTCGACCGCGCCGAATGGAATGGCGGGTTCCGCCGAGAAGGCGGCCAACGCCGCCAACACAGTTCCGCCACCCGTGAAGTACCTGGTATTTGATGTCGAGAGCGTCGCGGACGCTCGGCTCGTCGCCAAGCTGCGGTATCCCGAATCGGGATTGGAGCCGGCGGAGGCGGTGCGACGTTACCGAGCGGAACTGATGGCGGCCAACGGCACGGATTTCATTCCGTACACGTACCAACTGCCGATCGCGATTGTGGTGGCGAAAGTATCGAAGGACTTTCGTCTCCTGGACCTCGTGTCGCTCGATGAACCCCAGTTCCGCCCGCACGTCTTGACGGAGCGGTTTTGGCGCGGGTGGGACGTCTACAAGGAACCGACGCTCGTCTCGTTCAACGGCCGCACCTTCGACGTGCCGCTCTTGGAACTGGCCGCCTTTCGCTTCGGGATCTCGTTGGCGAGCTGGTTCAAGGTGAACGCGAAGACTTACGATCAGCCGCGGAATCGTTACAACATCGAGGCGCATTTGGATCTGAACGACGTGCTGACGAACTTCGGCGCGTCGCGTTTTTCAGGGGGACTGAATCTCGCGGCGAATTTGCTGGGCAAACCCGGCAAGATCGACGTGAAAGGCCACATGGTGCAGGACTTGTACGATTCAGGGCGACTGGGAGAAATCAGCGACTACTGCCGCTGCGATGTGCTCGACACGTACTTTGTTTTTCTCCGCACCGCCGTGCTGCTGGGGCAGTTAACGTTGGACGACGAACAGCAGCGGGTGGCGGACGCGAAGCAGTGGGTTGTCGAGCGCGCCACGAACAGCGAAGCGTTTCAGTTATATCTGAACTACTGGGGCGACTGGCAAAACCCCTGGCAACGCGTCTAACGCGGGTCAATCTTGGCTGGCCAGGATCGTTTCGGGCGTGATCGGAATCGCGTTAAAGTCGCGGCCCAGGGCGTGTCGCAACGCGTTGGCGATCGCCGGCGCCGGCCCCTCATGCGGTAACTCGCCAAGCCCCTTCGCGCCATGAGGCAGCCGCTCGAGCGGCTGTTCGAGGAATACGACGTGGATCGGCGGGACGTCGACCGCCGTCGGAATCACGTAGTCCGTCATGTTGGCGTTCACCATCTGGCCGTCGCGCCAGACGGCCGTTTCCATCAGCGCCCAGCCGAGCGCCTGCACCACGCCTCCCTCCACTTGCCCCGACGCCAGCATCGGATTGACCACGCACCCGATGTCCTGCACCGCCGTAATATCCAGCGGTCGCGTCTCTCCCGTCAGCAGATCGACCTCCAGCTCGACGACATAGCAGCCCCACGAGAATCCCAGATACGCGTCGCCACGATGCCGCGCCTCGTCCCATGCAAACCCGGGCGGCGGCGTGTATTCGGCCACCTCTCGAGTCGCTCCGGCGGCCGCCAACCGTGCCGCCGCCGCGCGAAACTCCGACTCGTCGGCCAGCGGGCCTCCGTGGAATTGTTCCACGCGAGTGCGCAACCGCCGGCCCGCTTCGATCAACAGCCGGCCAATGACAGCGGCTGTCCGCGACGCCACCGTGGGACCGGAATTGGGAGTGACGGCCGTGTCGAGCGGTGCCAGTTCGATGCCGTCGAGGGAAACCCCAAGCCCCTCGGCCGCCAACTGGGCGACGATCGTCTCCGTCCCCTGTCCCAGTTCAATCTGCGAGGTCGAGACGCGAAACCGGCCGTTCTCAGTGGCGTCGATGAAGACCCGCGAACGGAAAAAGCCCTCGGCGTTGCCGTTCAATCCAGTGCCATGCATGAAACAACTCAGACCGATTCCCCGCCGATGGAATCGCGTCGCGCCAGTGCGCGTGTCGGCGGCCGCATTGAAAGCCGCGCACGCCGCACGCCGCTCCACGAAACGGGACTCGGCCAGTGCCCGGTCCAGGACCGTGCGGACGTTGCCGTCGGCGCCAAGCGTTTGGCCGGTCGCCAACGTATCGCCGGGCCGGACGAGATTGCGTCGCCGCAGCTCCACGGGATCGAGCCCGAGCCGCGTTGCACAGCGGTCCAGATGCGTCTCCATCGCGAACGCCGCCTGCGGTCCGCCGAATCCGCGAAAGGCGCCGCGCGGCGGATGATTGGTCGCCACCACCCGCGCGTCGATTCGCACATGGTCGCACGCATACGGTCCAGCCGCATGCACAGCCGCCCGCTGCAACACGAGCGGACTCAGCGTGCTGTAAGCGCCGCCGTCCAGCAGCAACTCGACCTCCATGCCCGCCAGCCGGCCATCCGCCGTGAAGCCCGTGCGATGGCGAATCCACGCCGGATGACGTTTGCTCGTGTAGCGAATGTCCTCGACCCGCTCGTAAACCATCCTCACCGGCCGGCCGCTCTTCCACGCCAGCAACGCGGCATGGCCGGCGAGCAACGACGGGAAATCCTCCTTCCCGCCAAAGCCTCCACCCGCCGCGCACGGCACGACACGCACCTGCGATTCGGGAATCCCCAAGTTCACCGCGACCGCTTCGACCAGGTAATACGGGCACTGCATCGATCCGCGGAGCACAATCCCGCCACCCTCGCGTTCCGCCTGCATCCCCTGCGGCTCAAGGTAAAGGTGCTCCTGAGCCCCCGTTTCGTATTCGCCCTCGACGACCACCGCCGCCTTCGCCAACGCCTCGGACGCATTTCCCTTGTTGATCTCGATCCGCCGATACAAATTGTTCGTGCCGTACACGGGAGGCGCAGCCGAAACCACGGTCGCCTCGGGCGGGAGCTCGGCCGAACGCGCATCGAACAGGCTGGCGAGCGGTTCGATGTCCACTGCGACGGCATCAAGCGCGCGCTGCAACGTTTCCTCATCCTCAGCGGCAATCAACGCGACCGGATCGCCGCAGTACCGCACTCGGTCGAACGCCAGCACCGGCTGGTCGCGATACACGATCGGGCAGACGTTTTCGCCTGGTATGTCCCGAGCTGTTACGACAGTGACAGTGCTCCAATCGAACGCCGGGTCGAAGCGCAACCCGAGCAAACGGCCATGCGGAACCGGAGAACGGACTGTCCCGCCCACCAAGACCCCCGCGCGCGGCAGATCGTCGACAAACCGCGTCTCGCCACGCAACTTGGCGACCGTATCCCATCGCCGCACCGGCTGGCCCATCGCCGCACCGGCACTGCGGCGCTCAATGGTGCCCTGACGGTCGCCGCCTCTGTTGTCGCCGCCTCCAGGGTCGCCACCTCTGTTGTCGCCGCCCTGATGGTCGTCGATCCGCTCGGCGACGATCCGCTCGGCGCCGACGTGTTCACTCCCGCCGCTGCTCATTGCGTCCATGACAACGCTCCTTGGAACCATCCCATGGTCATTCGCGGTCGACGATTTGTCGGAGCGTGAAGTAGGCTTCGGCCGGATGGAACGGCACGTCCTCGGCGACTAAGTTTCGCAAACGGAATTCGTAGACAAAGCCGGGGCGGAGGGCGTCAAGCCGCACGCGGACCGAAAGTCGATCATCGGCGACAACGACCCCGCGCACCGTTTCGTCCCGTCGCTGCAGATCGGGGCCGCCATACGCGGGTGTCGACTCGCGGCGATACGACACGATCGAATAGTTCGCAGGATTCGCCAATCGGTCCCGCTCGATCGCCTGCGTGAAATCGATGGCGAACCCGTCGCGAACCGAGCGGACTTCCGCGATTCCCGCCGGCAACTGGTTGGCGGCGAATCGCAGCCGCACCACTTCACCCAGATTGTTGCCGCCGCCCCAGCCGCTGTCGCGAATGCCGCCCACCACCAAGTCGCCGTTGGGCGCCACCGCGCAGCAGATCGGTCCGAGCAACCACGGGTCGCTCCGCGGCTGATCATAGGTCAGCGGATACACAGCGCCTTGGAACGTGCCGCCGATCGGCTGCAGGCTCATGCGCACCAGCCGCCGCGTATCGTATTCGCATCCCACCAAGTGCCCGGTGAACGGTCCAAACGCTCGCGCACCGTCCGCTTCCAGGAAGCAAATGCCGTTGACGCTCCGCGTCCACGGATGCGGAATGTCGATGGCGGGCGGCTCCGTGGGCGGTTGGAAATCGGGGCGCCGCTCGACCGAGTTCAAAAAACCAAACCGCAACCCGCGCCTGACATGGTTCAGCTCGTTGAACGGATTGAAGTTGCCTTGGTTGTCGGTCACGAACAATTCGCCAGCGCGATTCCGCGCCAGGCCCATCGGGAAGCGATGACCGCCCGACACCGGCTCGACACGGAATCGGTTCCCAGCCGGCAATCCACCCGCCGGCGCAACCAAACGCAGGACCGTGCCCCGCCACCGCGCCGCCGCCAGCGACCGCTTGTCTTGTTGGCACGCTAGCCCGATGAAATAGCCGCCCTGGCCGTCGCTCGGCAGCCCCACCGTCCAGTCATGATAGTCGTCCGTGTGCCCCCACCCTGACGCCACCGTCTCGATCCGATCCGCTCGACGATCGCCATCTTCATCCCACAACCGCAACACGGCCGTTTTAGTCGCCACATCGATGACGCTCGACGAAGCACTCCCGGGAACAGCCACCGCCACGCCGTAAGGGGCGGCAAGCCCATCGGCAAAGACCGACAACTGGTCCTCCAGCCCGTCGCCGTTGGAATCGCGCGCTTCGAGCATCTGGCCTTTCAGCGAGGCGATGACCAGCGTGCCATCGGGACGCCACGCCAACGCCGTCGGCATGTGGGCTTCGTCCAGCGGCAATCGTTGCCCGATGAAACCCGGCGCGACCGCCAACGCTTCGACGATAGGCGCAGCCGGCGCGGGGACCGGCAGCGGCACGAACCGATCGTTCGTCAGCCCCGTGCGGTATTCGAGCGCCAGCGTTCCCGCAGCGTCTCCAGCGGTCGGCAACAGGCACGACCCGTCCGCCTCCCATGCCGCGCCAGGCGTCGCCAAGACGACCCGCAGTTCGCCTTCGATCCGCGCGAGTTCCCGCCGCGAATCAGCGAGCTTCAGCGTTTTCGCGAACGCTTCGCCCGCAAGTCGAAACCGCCATCGTCCCGATGTCGCGAGAACCGCCGGCGCCGCGGCTCGAACCGCGCCCGCAGCTAGCGGCGCAACGGCTCGCACCGAAATCGTGCGTCGAAAACCAGACTCGCGCGGCCGAGCGAAAGCATCCTTGTCAGGCGCATCCTTGTCAGGCGCATCCTTGTCAGGCGCATCCTTGTCAGGCGCATCCTTGTCAGGCGCATCCTTGTCAGGCGCATCCTTGTCGGAAGCGGCTTGCTCGGGCGCGTCCTGGTCGGAAGCGGCTTGCTCGGGCCGTTCGTCGAAGCCGATCGGTTCGAACGATTGCACGACCAGCACTTCCTGGTCGATCGGCGGTGCCGATGGGTCATCGGTGGGTTCGCCCCGAAAGCGAAGTCGCTGAGCGAATTCGACACCGCGTTCGGTGAGCCGCCACCATTCGGGCTCGGAGGGAAACTGGCCGCGGAGCACGGGCGAGCGTCGCTGGCCGCCGAGCTCCCAGAGCAGCTCGCCGGCATCGTCGAGCGTGTCGGGGCCAGAGCCCCACAAGTCCACACCCGCCGCTTCCCAGTGCCAACTCTTTCCCTTCGTGCGTTGTCGCGCGAGATCGCCGAGCGACCAGCGGGCCAACCGATTGGTTTCGAAATCGAAGAGCACGTTATGACGATGCGGGAGGCCGATCAACAGCGGTTTGATCCAAACACGGCCGTCACCCTGGACCACGTCGGAGACCACCGCGGCGCGTTCCCTGCGGGACGGGTCGCCCGTGAGCCGGAGCGTGCGCACGGGATTGGGTTCG
Organism: uncultured Planctomycetaceae bacterium; assembly: GCA_903921945.1. GTDB lineage: Bacteria > Planctomycetota > Planctomycetia > Pirellulales > Pirellulaceae > CAIXSC01. Next base: position 3,169 of record CAIXSC010000915.1, on the reverse strand, counting down.
GGTGGCCGGAAGTCGGGCAGATTCAAACCGTGCCAGACGGCGGCCAATTGCGCGTCCAGCCGTTCACCCAGCACGCCACGCACTGGAATCTGCACGGACGGCATTTCCATCCGCGGCACGATGCGCGCCGGCGCTCGTACCCAGCGGTCATACCATTCTCCGCGGATCCGCTCGCCAAGCCGCGTGAGATCAGGACCGCGGGCGTTCAGCGGCGCCGGAGGCGGTTGCACGCCGCCAGCCGGATGGCAACTCGTGCAGCCGAACCCGTCCGGCGTAACTAACCGGCCGGCAATCGCGCGCAGTTCCAAATCGCCCAGCCCCAACTGCTCGCGCGGCCACACCCGCGACGCGCGAGCCTCCGACGGCGGGTTGGGCGGCACTCGATCGGCGTCGACAAGCTGGCCCGCTACCGCTGCGGCGTCGGCGGCGGACAACGCGAATCGCGGCATCCGCACGGCCAACCACGGCCGCCGTGCCGGTCCGAGTCGCCGGATCGCCGCGTCCAAGGCTTCGTCTCGCAGCTTGTCACCGACGCCTGTCAGTGACGGCGGGACGAGCGCCGGCAGCAGCGGCGCGAGCTCGGCATCCCGCGCAATCACCGCCTGCGCGACCGGCGCAATACCAACGCCCGTATCGCGCGCGTGACATTGCAGACAATTCTGTTCCCGGAGACGGTTGCGCGCGGCTGGCCCCGGATCGCCAACCGCCGCTCGTACCGCCCGCACCACATCCAACGACAGGTGGTACGCAGGTCGACGGCGCTGCGGATCGAAGCCTCCGGTGCAAGCGTTGTCCCAACGCGAGGCGGCATCGAGTGTCGGCGCCTTGCTCCCCGGCCGACCTTCGACCAGCGGCTTGTCGCGGGAAGTCTCCGGCGCTGCCCCCTGCGTGATTGGTCCCTGATGACACGCCGCGCAACCCAGCGCTGCGAACAACGTCGCGCCCCGTTGCACATCGCCCGGCCGTGGCGAAGCGATGGATGGTTGCGTCGCGGGAGATTGGGTAGCGACTTGCCGGGGCGGCGACTCCGAGTTGGCGGGCGGCTGCTTGCTGGAGGCCGCGGCCGCATCGATAACTTTCCCGCGCGACGCGACCAGCGCCGCTGTCAGATCGTCGCGCTCCCCCGGCGACAGCTCGAAGACGGGCATTCGCTGCGCGACGCGGATGGAATGGGGATCCTCGAGCCATCGAGGAAAGAATGCGGCGTTCCATTTATCCCCGACCGCCGACAGATCGCCGCCGCCGAACAAATCGGCCGTGCCCAGGCCATCATGAGTGTGGCAAGCTAAACAACCCACGGTCCGCAACAGCACCCGCCCCTGGCTGGCATCCGGGGCTCGCGGCGGGGCAACCGTCGTCCCGGCTTTCCCGGACTTGCTCGTCTTTCCCGACGGGGCGGTCGGACTAGCGTTGGCGGTCGGACTAGCGTTGGCAGTCGGGCCAGCATTGGCAGTCGGACTAGCGTTGGAGGTCGGACTAGCCTTGGCGGTCGCAGGCGAACCGGTGGTGGCAGGCGAGCCTGTGGTGGCAGGCGAGCCGCTGTGGATGGGCGAGCCAGACTGCGATGTCGAATCGGTCCGTGGCTTTGATCGTTCCGAGGGGCCGGCGGCTGACAGCAGATAGGCGGAAAGGTCGGCGACTTCGGCATCGCTGAGTGCGAAGTATGGCATCCGGCGCGGATGGTTTTCGGCCTGGGGTGTGGAAACGGGACCGGCGTTTGCGGGCGCTGTGGCGGGCGACGAGCTGTCCGTGGCGGCCATTGGCGGACGAGCCGCAAGGTGCTGGCGGAGCCATTCGGGCTTGAGCCAGCCGCCGAGCTGCTCCAAGCTTGGCGCGGCAAGAATGTCGCTCGAGGGCGTGACGCCTACGCGATGACACGCATCGCACCGCAGAGCTCGCACCAGTTCGTGGCCGCGTTGGACGAGCGTTGCCTCCGCAACCGCTTTCGCGTTCACGCCTCGTTCATGCTGGAAGTGCCGGGCCGCGATCGGTTCCAGGGGGAACTGATCGCTGGACCAAAAGAGCGAGAACCGAACGTCTGGTTTGGAGCGACCGTCATCGGCCGAGTCGTCATCCGCGGCGGGCGTTTCGTAATCGATGGCGAGCGGATAGCGTTGAAACGCGAGCGGCAACGGTTCACTGACGTGCCAGCGAGGCCGAGTTGCCTCCATCGTGAGGACAACTTTGTCGTCGAGCCGCACGACGGCCCGGCCAGTGCCGAAGACCGCAAGTCGATGGACCGTTTCCGCCTGAACTTCCAGCAACCCGCGCCACTGAACTTTCGTCGATCCTGGGGACGGCGGCAATGACGACTCGGCGCTGCGAGTGGCAAGCGTGGTTCCGGACCACGTCGGAGTCACGTCGAGCCGCCGGAAAACAGGGCCGGCTCCAACGCGGTACTCGGCGATCAGCCCCGGGCTGTACGGGTTTTCATCGTCTTCGTCGGTCGCCTGTCCCGCAGCGTGCTGTCCCGCAGCATGTTGGCCTGCAGCGTGCTGGCCTGAGAAGCAGAAGCATCCGAGGATGGCTAGCAGTGCCACGGCGAGTAGTCGCGGCGTGACGAATCCGCTTTCCGAGCAAACCGCTAACCATCGATTGGCCGTCGAGCGGTTGGCGCTGTGGATCGGAACCGAGCGAGTGCTCCGATTCTCGCTCCGAGTCGCGCTCCGAGTCGCGCTGTGGTGAGCGCTGTGGTGAGCGCTGTGGTGAGCGCTGTGGTTGGCAGCGACGGCGGTCATTAGCGGGGGGCTCGCCGAACATTTCCGCTGCGGTGGTTGCGGCGCGAAGCGGGCTTGCTTCCGGATTTGGAACGGGCGGTGGAAGCGGGCTTTGCCTTGCCTTGACCTTTGATTTGGCCTTTCGCTTCACCTTTGACTTGGCGAGTCTGCGCGGCGGCGTCTTTTCCGCCAACCGCTTTCTTGGGGATCGAGGCCGTTTTGTCGCTCTTCCCGGCCTTGGGGATGGAACGGCCGGCCGACTTTGGAGTCGACTTCGCATCGACTTTCGCGATCGATCCCACGGCTGCTTTCGCGGTCGCTTTCCCAGTTGCTTTCACGGTTGCTTTCGCAGGCGAACCGGTGGTCGCTTTGGCGACCGATTTGGCGCCTGACTTGTCTGCCGATTTAGCAACCGAGCCCTTGGCACTTGGGCCTTTGACGCTCGCGGCTTT
>CAIXSC010000914.1 GCA_903921945.1 uncultured Planctomycetaceae bacterium | reverse complement strand
TGAAGAACGCGATCAACTGGAACACCATGTCGATCATCGGCGTCATGTTCAGTTCGACTTTGGATGGGACGCGGCTCTTAATCTTCATGGTTAGCTCATCCTGGAAACGTCGCGACGCGAGGTGTTACGCGTGTGTGATCAACAGCCACCAACCCACCCGCAGATATGAATCAACTCACCGAGCCAGTCGGCGCATCGCGGCAGCGAACACGCCAAGTGACCGGCTAGTTGCCGACCTCTTCCTTCGCTCGCAGCGCGAACTTTTCGAACTTGTTCTTTTGGCACTCCTGGATCACTTCCTGGACCTTGCCGGTCTTGGCGTCGGAGTCGCCGCGAATGATGACGGTCGCGTCCGCGATTTTCCGGTTTTGCAGCGTCAGCGCGTCCTGCTCGCGTAGTAGGTAAGGACGGAGACCGGCCACCGGAACCTCATCGCCACCCACGATCACGGTGCCTTCACGAGTGACATGCAACGTGATCGGAAAGGTGAGCGGTCCGTCGGGTGGCCGAGCCAATTCACTGCCGGGCAGTTGGATCTTTTCGTTCTGATCGGCGTCATTGAAGTTAATGAGCACCATGAAGAACGCGATCAACTGGAACACCATGTCGATCATCGACGTGAAGTCGCCTTCCATCACGTCGGACGAGCCCTTCTTACAAATCCCCACAGGATGCTCCTATCAATCGCTCTGGCGATCGCCACCACCGGCCACAAGCCAGTCCGATGGTGGCTGTCCATGTCGCATTTCGCCGCTGAATCACCGGACTACGGCTTCTTGCCCGGGAGGAGCTTGGAGAACTCTTGCAGCAAATTCTCGCCGTTGAGTCCCGTCTCGAACATCAGCCGCATCGCGTAATTCTTCTGAAGGTTGAACACCATCAGCGCCGGAATCGCGATGACCAGTCCGGCGAGTGTTGTCACGAGGGCCATCGAAATACCGGTCGCCAACTCCGACGGCTTCGGCGTCGAGGTGCTCGAAGCGATAACGCTAAAGGACGCGACCATTCCGTCGACGGTGCCGAGCAGGCCGACCATCGGAGCGATGGTGCCAATGAGCGCCATGTAGCCGAGCCGATGTTCCATTCGCATGTTTTCGTCTTCGCCGACTTCAGTCATCGCTTTCATACCGGCGTCGAAGCCGCCCTGGATCTTTTCCACACCAGCCGCCAAGCACTTGCCGAGAATCGACGGATCGTTCTTGGCCAACTCGTACGCGGTTTGCATCTGCTTTTCGTTGACCTGGGCCTCGAACGCCTCGACCAATTGCAGCGGGCAAATGTTGGTCCGGCGGATCTGCAGGATGTTCATGATCAGCAGGGTGAAGAACGCGAACGAGAGGATCAAAAACGCGACGGTGTACCGGAAGCCGAGTGCTTCGTAGGTCCATCGCAAGTAGCTCTTTTGCGCGGCCGGCGTCGCGGCGGGAGCGGCGGGTGCGGGAGCGGCAGGGGCCGGCGCGGCTTCCACCGGCGCTTCAGGAGCGGCCTCTTCCTGAGCCGCAACCGGCGACTGCGGTAAAACGCCCAAGGCGGGGAGGGCAAACAACGCGGCGACAACGCCCACG
>CAIXSC010000913.1 GCA_903921945.1 uncultured Planctomycetaceae bacterium | reverse complement strand
CTGCTCGCGGTGTCAGGATCGAAGAGCATTCCAGCGACGAAACTCATCCCGCTCGTCCAACTTCCGCCGTCGGACCCGCGGACCCGTCGGCCTTCCGCATCGCTCGCCAACTCGACATCCGACAGGCCAGCCTGGGCCAAAACGGCCGCTTCCGGCCGTGATCCGACTGACTTCTTTGCCGGTGTTTCGCGAACAACCCGACGCGTTTCCGGCATTTCACCATGGGCCACCTCGATGTCGCACCATGGGGCGAAGCCTGACACGGCCAGTGCCAGCGTTCCGTTCATCCAACCGCTTAACGCCCATCGCTTCAAGCCCAGCATCGCTCGACCTCCCGAACAACCAGGAACGCGAGCGGCCCTTGCCGCCCTTTCAAGAAGGGTAGCCCGGGGCAATGGGCAGGGCGGCGTTTTTTCCTCCGCGAATCGGGGTTTACGCGGCCCCGTCGATAGGCGCCACACCTCCATGCGTCACAACCGCTACAGCCCATCCCGTAAGAAAAGGGCTAACGGGGCGGCGCGAGGCCATAGCGGTGGATTTTTCGGTCGAGCGTCGTCCGCTCGATACCCAGTATTTGAGCCGCCTTCGATTTGTTCCCACCCGTGGCCCGCAGTGTCCGCTGGATGTGACGCCGCTCGATTTCCTCAAGCGTCAACGGCTCAAAACCCGTACCAGCCACATCCGGCGGCAACTCGCCCGTGTCGCCCACTGTCGCGAGGGTGCTGAGCATCAAGTCATCCAGGTCCAATTCGTCGTTTCGCGACAGCACCACCGCCCGCTCCACGACGTTCTTCAATTCCCGCACGTTTCCCGGCCAGCGGTATTCGCGCATTTTCGCCACGGCGCGCGCGGTGAAACCTCGTAACTTCTTGCCGGTTTCCTGGCTGTACCGTTGGAGGAAGAATTCGGCCAATTCCGCGATGTCCTCGACTCGCCGACGCAGCGGCGGCACTTGGATCTCCACCACTCGCAGCCGGAAGAACAGGTCCCGGCGGAACTGGCCGTCTTGAACCGCCTTTTCAAGGTCTCGGTTGGTGGCGGCGATGACGCGCACATCCACCTGAATCGGTTGCCGCCCGCCCACGCGTTCGAACGGATGTCCTTCGAGCACCCGCAGGAATTTCGCCTGCACCGCCGGACTCATCTCGCCGATTTCGTCCAGCATCAACGTTCCCTCGTCGGCCGCTTCGAACTTGCCGACTTTCCGTTCGGTCGCTCCCGTGAAAGCTCCCTTTTCGTGTCCGAAGAGTTCGCTTTCCAACAGCGACTCGGACAACGCCGCGCAATTCAGGCAGACAAACGGCCCCTTCTTTCTCGGGCTGTTCACATGGATCGCCCGCGCTACCAGTTCTTTGCCGGAACCGCTCTCTCCGCGAATCAAGACCGTCGCTCGGCTCGGAGCCGCTTGCATGATCTGCCGCTGCACCGCCAACAACGCCTCGCTCGACCCCACCAAATCGCTTTCGATTCCAAGCCGCGACCGCAACTGGGCGACCTCGCTGCGGGTCTGAGATAGCCGCTCCGCCAGTTCCTGTTGCCGCGCGAGGTTTTGGAGCGCGACCGCCACATTGTCCGCCACCGCGAGCGTGAACTCCAAGTCTTCCGGATCTGGCGAGCGTTCCGACGCGGTTGAATACAGGTGGATCAGCCCCGTCACCCGGCCATCTTGCCGCAGCGGCGCGCAAATCACGCCGGTCGCGAAGATTTCGCCCTTGCTGTCGCGCACCCCCAGTTGGCTGTCATCCGCCACATTGCGGGCGAGCACCGCCTCGCCGTCGCGCAGCACGACCTCGGCCAGAAACCGGGAAACGCGATGGTACGGCGTTTGCCGCTCGCTTCGCGTCGCCACGATTTTCAAATCGCGTCCGTGATGGTCGACGCCCGCTTGCCCGCCCGCGGCATGCCCGCCACCCGCTTGCCCTTCGCGCGCGCCGGGACTCGTCAGGAGCACGGCGCCGGCATCGGTGCGAGTCGATTGCAGCAAACCTTCCAACGCGACACGAGCCACCGCCGCGACTTCCGTCTGGGCCGCCAATGAAAATGCCAACCGGCAAAGTGCGGCCGCCGCTTGCCCCACCCGCGCCCCCGACCATTCGGCCGCCGATCCGCGTTCCGCTTGTAAAAACCGTGTCCGCCCGGACCGATGCGTGATCTGCGCGGGTCGCTCGGAGTCCTCGGGCACCACGACCAAATCCGCCGGCGAATCGGCACGGGAATCAGTCGGGGCCTCGGCTGGCAGTCCTCCCGGAGGGGTCGTCAACGCGGCCAGCGGTTCATGTCCGGCGGATTCTGACTCGCCCGCCGACCGCATTCCGGCGCTGTCGCGGAACGCGGCGGACAGATCGTGAACGAACGCCATCTGCACGTGGGCGATCGTAATCACGCCGCCCTCGGTAAGCCCCACGTCCCCTTGGACTCGGCTTCCGTCCAGCAAGGTGCCATTGCGGCTGCCGAGATCGCGCAGGATCCACCCGCCTTGGGAATGAAAAATCTCCGCATGGTAGCGGCTGCAACGATCATCCTTGATCGCGATTTGATTCGTGGCCGTGCGGCCAATGGTCACGGTGCGGCCGGGGGTCAGGCGAAAGACGTCCG
>CAIXSC010000912.1 GCA_903921945.1 uncultured Planctomycetaceae bacterium | reverse complement strand
GAGCATTCTGCCTATCCGTGATATTCTGTGTGATCCGTGGTTAAAAAAACAAAGTGTTGTGTCATGCATTTTTCTCGCGCGAACGGTTTTGTAATCGATGCCATTCGCTCCGATACCAACGTTGCCAACTTTCCCATGCTTCGTCCTTCCATTCCTAATCCCGAGTCCCACCGATGACCATCGAGATCATGACCGCCCAATAGAACTCGGTGTTTTGGATTTGATCGATGAGCTGGCTCGGCGCGAGCGGCCGGTTTCGTGAACGGGCTCGATAACTTTGCGGCTCGCTAACTCGGCGGCTCGACAGGCGGCCGGATCGCCGGTAGGTTTCGTGATGCGGGGTGGGGAGTGGGCGGGGCAGTCGCCGGCTTGCGGGCGGCTTTACGCTGTCGACAAGCGGGAGGAAAGTCCGGGCTCCGTAGGACAGGGTGGTCGATAACGTCGACCGGCCGCGAGGTCAGGGAAAGTGCAACAGAAAGCAAACCGCCGCCGGTGAACGTTTCGGCGTTCGGCCGCGCGGTAAGGGTGAAACGGTGCGGTAAGAGCGCACCAGCGGCCGGGGTGACTCGGCCGGCTTGGTAAACCCCACCCGGAGCAAAGCCAAACAGAGGGAAGCGCGGAATCGGCCGCGGCGGACCGGTTCGGTCCGTAGGGTTCGACTCTCGGGTAGGCTGCTGGAGGCGGCGGGCAACCGCCGTCCTAGAGGAATGATTGCCGCGTGTCGTCCACGGCACGCACAGAACCCGGCTTACAAGCCCACTCCCCGCTCTGCGACTTCTCCGCGAACGGAACGCTTTTTCCCGCGTGCAGAAACAAGTTCTGCTATCCTTGGGCCGGCTTTCACCGTCCCGACCCCCGTTTGACGCAAGGAGATGCGCGATGCGCCCGCCCCGATTCCGTTGGACACTCCTAGGCGTGCTCTGCGCCACAGCCTTGTTTTCCCAGAATCCAGGCCTCCCGCCGGTCGTCGCCCAATCGCCAACCAAGGCGCTAACCCAAACGCCGGCTCAATCGCCAACTCAAGCATTGGCTCAAGCACCGGCTCAAGCGCTGGTGGACGGCGTCACGAGCGACGGGCAGTTCGCGGTTCGTTCGAATCTCAAGGCGGGCGTGGCGAAAGTGGACATCACGCCGCCCAATGTGGTGGACATGCCGATCATCGGGCACACTCGGAAGGTGACCGGCGTGCGCGATCCGTTGCGAGCCGGCGTCCTGGTGCTCGATGACGGTTCGACTCGGGCCGCCATCGTGACGCTCGACACGATCGGCGCTTGGGAGCCGATGGTTGCGGCGGCGCGGGAGCGGATTGAACGAGAAGCGGGCGTGCCGGCTGGACACATCCTGATCGCCGCGTCGCATAACCATTCGGGGCCGGGCTATACCGAAAACCCGGTGTGGGCGCGTGCCTTGATCGACAAACTGGGGGCGGCCGCCAAGCAGGCGGCCAACTCGCTGCGAACGGTCACCGTGGGATATGGCGAGGACCGGATTGGGTTTGGAATCAATCGACGCAAGACGATCGACGGCCGGGCCGTGCTGCGTCTCAATCCGGCCGGACCGAACGATCCCCGCGTGAAGGTGCTGCGGTTCGATGACGGCCGGTCGCTGACGCCGGTGGCGGTGCTCATGCACGCCGTCTGCCATCCCTGTTTCTTCACGTGGGGCGACAACGGTTCTCAGCCCTTCCCCAAGGGGTTTCCAAAAATGAGCGCCGACTTTCCGGGGGAAGCGCAAACGTTTGTCGAACTGATCTACGGCAATCAAACCAGCTCGATGTTCCTGCAGGGGTGCGCGGGTGACATTCGGCCAAATCTGCCCGGGTTTCCTTACCGCTGCGCCGATGAAGCCGACATCCAATGGGCGGGACGCGACTTGGGCGGCGCTGTCGTGCGTTCGCTGGCGTTAAGCATGACACGCGAGCACCTTCGCGAGCGTGCCAACTATTACGCGATCAAAGTGGCCAGTTCGACCCTGGAGTTGCCCGGCAAGGAGGGACCGGTTACCGCCGAATTGCAAGCGATGAAGATCGGTCCCTACCTGTTGTTGACTATGCCCGGCGAACCGATGGTCGAGTACGGTTTGCGGCTGGAGGCGGCGATCGCCGATCGAGCGACCCCGATCGTCGTGGGCTACGCGAACGGCAACATCGGCTATATCGCGACCGCTGAAGCGCACCTCGTAGGCGGTTACGAACCGAACATGTCGAAGCTCGCCCCGGAAGCCGAACCGCTGATCCTGCGTGAACTCGGCAAGCTTGCCGATCGCGTCGTGGGCGACGTGTTTGAGTCGTTTTCCAAACATCCCAAAGATATTGTCCGCCGTGAAGATTTGGAAAAGGCGACGCGGGAACGGGAAACTCGCGGTCGTGAAGCCGATCGACCCACGACGCCAATGCCGACGCGGCTACCGACATCCGCGCCGGCCCCGCCCAAACCGTAGGCCCACCGCCATTCGATGACCAACCTCGCAAGGCAGGCAGAGCGCCGCCTTCGTTCCGATGGCTCATGATTACGAGTGCTGGACGCCAGGATGCCGGAATTGGGCGGGCTTCCGATCTCGCGAGGTCTCGGCTCCGAGGCCTCGCCTGCATGTGAAAGGTTGGTCGTCGCGTTATCAGTTCCGATTACTGGTTCCCATTTCCCATTTCTGGTTCCCTGGGTGGCGAATTGCATGGCGGAGCCTTGGTCGCTAACGTATGAGCCTCTCTTCGGTGCCGGGAGTATTTTGCGTGCAATCCGCGACTTGTTGCTCCATTTCCGCCTGTTTACAGCCGGCGCTGTGCCGCTGTCTCCCAATGGCGAGGCGACGGACCGCCCTGCTTCTCATCGCCGTGGCGGTAACCATCCACGCCGATCCCTCGGCATACTCGCCAACGGTCAAGGCATGCTTTGCTCAGCCCGCGCGGTCCGACTCAACCACGCGGTCCGACTCGCCCGCCCCACCCGAGTCGCCTGCGCCGCCTGAGGCGGCGGCTCGATCCGGATCGTCGGCCGCGTCGACGACGACCGACGCGCCGATTGTAGCGTCGGCCAGTTTGGCGTTCGCGCGACGGCATCGGCCTGAAGCTTGGACGGTGGCGGGGATGGCGGCGTCGAACCAGAGCGACCAGGATGGCGAGGCGATGCTGGCGATGTTTTTCGACCAGCAGCCGGGACGTCAATATGCGCGGCGGATGTGGGTGCCCGCGAATTCGCGTCGGTACGACTGGATACCGTTTTTCCTGCCCAACGCCATCGTCGCGGGCAGGGGACAAGCCACCGTGCGGACCTCGCGGTTGGAAGTGGCCAATGGCCGGGAATTGCTGCAGCGGCGCCAGGGGGAGACGCTGACCGAGGAGATGTTGATGGCCATCGACACCGATCCGGTGAAGACGGCCGCCTATTACCGCAAGCCGCCGCTCGGCGCGGAGAAAGCCTCGGAACTTTACTTGGACGACGATGTCGCGGCGACCATGGGGTTGGCGCGCACGTCCAGCGGACTGTCGGTGAACGTGACGCAGATCGACCTTGATTTCCTGCCACCCTGGGCGGAAATCCTGCGGATGTACGACAACATGGTGCTGACCGCCGATCGCATCCAAAACGATGCGGCCGGTCAATCCGCCATTCGCGCGTGGCTACGAGCTGGCGGACGGCTCTGGATCACGCTTGATCGTGTCGCGCCCGAAACCATTTCGACGTTGCTCGGCAATGCCGTGGACATTCAGCAGATCGACCGCGTTCCGTTGGATCGTTACACGCTGGTCTCCCGCGACCCGAGCACCGGGGCCGCGGTGGAGGAACAGTGCGAGTACGAAGAGCCGGTCGACTTGATTCGTGTGGTGACCAGCGCGACCGACGTGCCTAGCCGTATCGACGGCTGGCCGGCGGCCGTGCGAGTACCCTATGGCGAAGGCGAAGTGCTGCTCACGACACTCGCCCCGCGCGGGTGGCGGGCGGAATTCGAGCCTAAGCCGACCCAGGCGCTCAAAGCGATGATGTTCCGGTTTTTCCAAGTCCGAGATGGCCGCCCGAGTCCGCGTGTTTTCCAAAACGCGTTGGAGCAGCAGATAGGCTATTCGGTGCCGTCGCGTGGACTGGCGACGTTCATCTTGGCCATTTACTGCACGGGGTTGCTCGCGGCCGGTCTCTGGCTCTTCCGAATCAATCGACTCGATCGGCTCGCCTGGGTCGTGCCCGCCGTGACGCTTCCGGCCGCTGTGCTCTTCGTCATCCTTGGCATCGCCAATTCGACCGGGGTGCCACCCACATTGGCCCACGCCCAGTTGGTCTCGCACATTCCGCAGTCCAACGAAGCGCGGGTTGATGGACTGGCGGCGATCTACGATCCGCAGTCCCGCGAGGTCACCTTTAGCGGCGTCGAACGCACGTGGCTGCTCCCCGACCCGGCGGACGACGCGAACATCCGCCGTTTGGTCTGGACCGACGTCGACGGCATGGAGACACAAAACGCGAGCGTCAAGGCGGGCAGTGTAGGACTGGCGACCGAACTGGCGGTGCGGCCGCTGCGGTCGCATGTCGGCGCGCGAGGGCGGTTCGGGCCCAACGGTCTGGAAGGCAGGTTTGAAGCTGGCGAATTGCTCCAAGCGAGCGATTTCGCCTTGCTGAACCCGGCCGCAACCGCGATGGCGGTGAAAGTCGATCGCGGCGGCCAGTTCCGCGCAAGCTCAGGGGATGTGCTGGCGGCGGACGAATACAGCGGCGAATCGCTGTTGTCCGACGAACAGCGGCGGCGCCAAAGTGTGATGCGAAAACTGTTCGATCCGGCCGATTCGACAACGTTCCCGATCGGTCCCTCGCTGGCGTTTTGGAGCGAATCGCTCGCGGACGGAGCTCGGTTTCCCGCCGGTTTCGAAACCCGCAGCACGGCGCTAAACGTCTTGCCGTTGGAGATCGAGCGAACCGACCCGGGCCAGCCATTCGAAGTGCCGCCGCCATTCCTGCGAATCACCGCCATCCCCGGCCGCGCCGGGATCTCCACCGCGTTCGATGCCCGCACGGGCAAATGGGTCCGCGAACTCACCAGAGCCAGCGAAATCGCCTTGCGTTTCCAACTGCCCGATCAAGTTTTGCCAGCGCGGTTGGAACGCGGACTGCTCACGCTGCGTGGAAACGTGCCATCGCGAACGGTGACCGTCTGGGAATTCAGCGGCGCGACGCCCCGCAAGATCCGCGAATATCCCAACGTCAACGGCGTCATCGAATGCCCGCTCGAAGCGGACGACCTGACGCTCGATCCCCAAGGCGGCGTGCGGCTGATTTTTTCGGTCAGCGGTGTGGACGGCGATTCCGATGACGGGGCTCCGCGGGCCGGAGTTGGCGGGGCGATGAAGGTCCCGCCCGGAATGCCGCGAATGCCCGGAACTCCCGGCGCGCCGCAAGTCGGCCGGCCGCCTACCGGTCCGCCCATGTTCCCGCCATCCGACGGCGAACCTCCCTCCGCCGACTCGGCCGAAACCAGCGTCTGGCAGTTCGAGTACGTCCGGCTATCGCTCGCCGGCCGCACGCTCGAGGTCGGAGGGGATTAGTGACGGGTTGGGCGTTTCGAGTTTCGGGTTGCGAGTTGTGAGTTGTGAGTT
>CAIXSC010000911.1 GCA_903921945.1 uncultured Planctomycetaceae bacterium | reverse complement strand
TCGCGGATCGCGACGCGTCGGAGACCGACGAGGACGCGGTGGACTCGTTGTTCGCTCGGTTGTAACCCGCTGAGTCCACGAATCCAGAGCACAAGATGGCGACGCCGCTAGCTCGGTAGCCAGCGGCGAAGCCAATGCTCGAACATCACCAGCGACCACAGCCGATAGGCGTGGTTGAAGCGGCCGGCGAGGTGCTCTTCCCAGAGCCGCCGGAGCGTGTCGGCGCGAAAGTACGCATGGCAACGTGCGTCGCCGGGCAGCAGCGAGTCTTCCGCAAGCGGCCGCAATTCGCCACGGAACCAATGTTCCAGCGGCACGCCGAATCCCATCTTGGGCCGCGTCCAGATCGCGCTTGGAAGCAGATCTCCAAACGCGTCCCGCAGCAACCGCTTGCCGACGCCGCGCCGCAGCTTGAAATGGATGGGCAAGGCGGCGGCGAATTCCACGAGTTCCGGGTCGAGGAATGGCTGTCGGCATTCGAGTCCATGGGCCATCGACGCGGTGTCGACCTTCGTCATCAGGTCGCACGGTAGATAGGTCGTTAGGTCGGCGAGCGACGCGGCGGTCACCGGGTCCCGCCCCGCGGCTCGCGACCAAGCGTGCTCGAGGAACTCGGCCGGATCCTCTTCGGGCAGCCTCTCCAGGAAGTCGTCACGGTAGAGTTCGGCCCGCCGCGACTCGTTGAAGGTCGCGATCCATTCCAGATAACGCCGCCGCGGCGGTAGCGCCGCGGCTGCGGAGAACCGCTTCCACTTTCGCAGCCAGGAGCGCTGGCTGCCGCCATCCGGCAGCCGCTGCCAAAGGCCGGCCCGAGCGACTTCGCGAAGGCCCGGAATCCGGTCGAGCAGCCCGCCCAAAGCCACAGCCTTGTAACGGGGATAGCCGGCGAACAGTTCGTCGCCGCCATCGCCCGTCAACGCGACGGTGACATGTTCGCGAGTCAGCCGGGACAAATGCCACGTCGGGATCGCCGAACTGTCCGCGAACGGCTCGTCGTAATGCGCCACCAAGCTTTCCAGAATCCGAGCCGCATCGGGCGTGACCTGGAACTCGCGATGCTCGGTGCCCAAATGCGTCGCGACCTGCCGAGCATAACGAGTCTCGTCGAAGTCGGCGATCGAAAACCCGATGGTGAACGTCTTCACCCGTTCACCCGCCTCCCGCCGCATCAAAGCGGCGATCAACGACGAATCGATGCCACCCGAAAGAAAAGCGCCAAGCGGCACGTCGCTCCGCAGCCGCGTGCGAACCGCCGTTTCGAGCCGCTGTCGCAATTCGGCCGCCGCGTCTGGACGAGTCACAACGCGTTCCGCGCGAAAATCGGGCGTCCAAAACGGACGCGTCTCGAACCGGCCATCCTGCCAAATGGCGAAGTGGCCCGGAGCCAACTTCGAAAAGCCCCGCAAGATCGACCGCGGATGAGGCACATATTGATAAGTCAAATAGGCATCGACCGCCCCGGGATCAATCTCCCGCTCAATGCCCGGAACCTCGAGCAAACTTTTCAGTTCGCTGGCGAAGAGGAGACGGGAAGGCTCGCGGCGATAGACCAGCGGCTTCTCGCCCAGCCGATCCCGAGCGAGCACCAAACGCCGCTGCCGCGCATCCCAAATCGCGATCGCGAACATCCCGTTCAGATGACGAAAACAATCCGGTCCCTCATCCTCGTACAAATGAACGATCGTTTCGCTGTCGCTTTGCGAACGGAACGTGTGGCCCGCACCTTCCAACCGATGCCGCAACGCCGGATAGTTGTAGATCTCGCCATTAAAAACCAGCCACACCGAGCCATCTTCGTTGGAGAGCGGCTGGGCGCCGGTCGCCAAATCAATGATCGCCAGCCGACGAAAGCCTAACGCGACGCCCGGTAGCGGCTCGTACGGCGGCCGCAACCGATAATCGCTCGCATACTGCCCCTGGTCGTCCGGGCCGCGATGACGCAGCGCCGCCGTCATGCGCTCAAGAACCGCCGGTTCAATCGCCAAGCGGGGATCGCTCCAGATCGCGCCCGTGATGCCGCACATGAAGATTGCTCGATAAGGGTGGGATGGCGGTTGTTGGTTGCGGGATGAAGTCGCGAGGCGAGAGATGCGGGATGAGAGATGCGGGATGCGATTTGGTCGTGACCGGGAGATGTTGCTCGCTTGCGGTGTGTGAGCGCGGTTAGTTTAATCGGCGGCGGCCCCGAGTGGATGGCTTGGCAGGTTCGATATAATTCCCCGAGCGTGTTGGCGGAAACACCGTGGCGGTCGTCCGAGCGAGGGAACCATGGATTTTCTCAAAAAGCTGCAGGGGTTGTTCCAGAAGACGGAAACCTTGGACATCGCGCAGCGGTTCGAAATGATGCGGGAAGCGGTCACTGGCACCATGTCGCATTTCCACATGGTCCGCGACCACAAATCCGGCCGGATTGCTGGCTTGAAACTGCTTAACGCGGACAAAACGGCCCAGTTCGAAGCACGCTTCAAAGGGTTGAAGAAGCCGAGCGAAGGGGAGATCGCGATGCTGATCAAGCATCCGCGAATCGTCGAAACCTACGAGCACGGCGTCACGAAAAGCGGACAGCAGTACCTGCTCATGGAGTTCATCCAGGGAACCAACCTAAGCCTGCTGATCAAAGCGCAGGATCCGGTGCTGAATGGCCGCCGCCTGGGGATTGTGCGACAAATGGCCGAGGCGATCGAGGCGGTGCATCGGACGGGGTACATCCACCGCGACATCTGCCCGCGAAACTTCATCTACAACGCCGAGCAGGACTCGCTGAAGATGATCGACTTCGGCTTGACCGTGCCCGCGACGCCCGAATTCATGCAGCGCGGGAACCGGACCGGGACGCCGATCTATATGGCGCCCGAAGTGGTTCGCCGCCGCCCCACCGACCAACGACTCGATATCTACTCGTTTGGTGTGACCGCCTACGAACTGCTGACCAACAATTTCCCGTGGCCCGTCACCGACACGACGGGCCGTGGAGCGATGTCGCACGACGCCCACCCGCCCAAAGAAATTCGGGAATATCGCCCCGAACTGAACCAAACACTGGCCGCCGCCGTGATGAAATGCGTCGATCCGATCGTGGAACGGCGGTTCGAATCGATGGCGGCCTTCTCGCGAACAATCCGCGAAGTGAAACGCGAAACGGCCTCCACGACCGCATGACGCGTTGAAGGTGTGATGCATTCACCGCGTGATTGACAGTGGGATGCGAACTGCGAATCGTTAGCCAAATACCGCTTGCCAAATACGGCTGGCCGTGAGTCGTTGACCTAGGGCGCATCCACCGTTCGCCGCGGGCGGTCAGCGATCACACTTCGGGAATACCGTCCGACTTGGCGATCACGACGATGCCGTTGTCGGAAATGGTAAAGCCGCGGGCCCGATCCTCGTCGGGGTCGAAGCCGATGCGGACACCAGGCGGGATATGGACTCCCTTGTCGATGATCGCTCGACGGATCCGCGCGTAGCGGCCGATTTCCACCCCTTCGAACAGAATCGAATCTTCAACCGTGGCGAAGCTGTTCACGCGGCAACGCGGGCTGAGCAGGCTCCGCAGCACGGTGCCGCCGGAGACGATCGATCCCTGGCAGACAATGCTATCCATGGCGTGGCCGACGCGATCCTCGTTGCCACGGCTGCCGAACACAAACTTGGGCGGCGGCAGATTCGGCTGGAAGGAACGGATCGGCCATCGCTGGTCGTACAAATTCAACTGCGGATCGATCCGCACCAAGTCCATGTTCGCCTCGTAGAAGGCGTCCAAGGTCCCCACATCGCGCCAGTAGGCGTCGACCTTCCGGTTTTCGTCCCGGAACGGAAAGGCGAAGACGCGGTGCGACTGGATGATCGACGGAATGATGTTCTTGCCGAAGTCGTGTTGGCTGTCCGGTCGATTGGCATCCTGCAACAGTTGCTCGAACAAAAACCGGGCGGTGAAGACATAGATGCCCATCGACGCGAGGCAATGATCGTCGTCGCCGGGAATCGGTTTCGGCTCGCGCGGCTTTTCCTCGAAACCGACGATCCGACTGTTCGTGTCGACCTGCATCACGCCGAATTGCGTTCCCTCGGCTTTCGGCACTCGCAGCGCGCCGATCGTCAAATCGGCATGATGGCGTTTGTGGAACTCCACCATCGTCCCGTAATTCATCTTGTAGATATGGTCGCCGGCGAGAATGACCACATAATCGGGACGTTCCCGTTCGATCGTGTAGATGTTTTGGTACACGGCGTCCGCCGTGCCCTGGTACCAGCTCTCGTCGAGCCGCTGCTGCGGTGGCATCACATCGATGAATTCGCCCATGTCGCGGACGAAATAATGCCGCCAACCGACATTGATGTGCCGATCAAGGCTTGTCGCCTTGTACTGGGTGAGCAGGACGATTTTGCGCAGGCCGCTGTTCAGGCAGTTCGACAGCGTGAAATCGATGATCCGGTACAGCCCGCCAAAAGGCACCGCCGGCTTGGCCCGTTCCCGGGTCAGCGGTTCCAATCGCGAACCGCGGCCGCCTGCCAGCACCACCGTCAAAACGTCCTTCATCCCACCCCTCCTGGCGCCCCGGATACTCGACCGCCCAATAGGCCTGCCGCACGCAACCCGCCTCACGCCGCTGGTTTACCATGCGCTGATTTGCCAGACGCTGGTCCGCCCGACGCTGATCCAGCCACGATCCGCGTCCCGCGTCACTTCGCCGTCGCCGGCCAAGGACGCGCGGCGGGCAACGCGTTTCTTGACGGCGCAAGTGTACCAATCCGCCCGTCACGCGCGTAACCGGGTTGTTATGCCAACAGTTCGCGGCGTACGCGGCCATCGCCAGCGATCGGGTGCGGCCGGCCGAGCGCATCGTGGATCTGCGTTCGCGGATCGAAACCAAGCAGATGATAGGCCGTCGCCTGCATGTCTTTCGGCGAGACCGGCACATCGGCCACATCGCCGCCATGGGCGTCGCTGCGGCCCACCACGCGTCCCCGCGCGATGCCGCCGCCCGCGAACACAGAGGAATACGCCCGCGACCAATGATGCCGTGCCGCGCCGCGCGGCTTCGAATCGATCTGCGGCGTTCGTCCATGCTCGCTGGTACACAGCACGAGCGTCTCGTCCAACAATCCGCGTTGTTCCAGATCGCCGATCAACGCCGTGAAACTCTGGTCGAACACCGGGAGCAAGTACTCTTTAAGTCGCGGGAAGTGGTTCGCGTGCGTATCCCAAACGCTGCCGCCAAACGGGCCGAACGGATCCCAGAACACCGACACGAAGCGGCACCCGCTCTCCACCAACCGCCTTGCCGCCAAGCACGATTGGCCGAACAAGGTGGGACCGTAGGACTCGCGAGTCGCGACCGATTCCCGCTGGATGTCCAGCGCCTCGCGCACCCGCGCGGACATGAGCAACGACCAAGCGCGCGATTGGTGGCGGTCGAGCGCCCGGACCGGCAACGCTGCGTCGACCAGCCGCTGCGTTTGATTGAACTGATCGAGCAGCAATCGCCGCGTGTCCAGGCGCAGACGGTCGATGTCCGCCGGCAGCTGACAGTGCGACGACAACCGAAAGGAGCCGGCGGTCGCGCCGCCGAACGGATCGAGCACCTGTTCGGTTTGTTGATCGGTCAGCTTGGGCACGACCCGCGTGCCCGAGCCCGTGAAGTCGGTCCAGACCGGATCGTGGTCGCTTCCCAAGAACGAAGCGTAGGGGCCGGCCAGCGTCGGCAGCGTGCTCTTCGAGCCAAACTGCCAAGGCAAGCCGATGTTGCGTGGCATCTCGGCCGCCGCTTCGCGTTGGCTGCACAGAAAGTCGACGATCGAACCCAGGAACGGCCGATGCCGCGCGTCGCGCGGCTTCGCCTCGATCTCGGGGGTGTAGTCAGCCATTCCGGTCAACGCGTAGGCCACGCCGTGCAACGGGTACGGATGCGTCATCGACCGGACGACCGTCAAACGATCCATCATCCGCGCCGTGCGGGGCAAACCTTCGCCGATCTCGACTCCGGGAACGTTGGTCGCGATCGCCTTCAATTCGCCTTGAATCTCCGCCGGCGCTAGCGGCTTCGGATCAAACGTCTCGTGTTGTGGCGGCGAACCGAAGAGAAACAGCAGGATACAGGCTTTCGCCCGCCCAAAGCCGGGAAGATCGAGCGCTCCGCCGCCGGACGGTTCGGCTCCGGTCGCCGCCATCGCCATGCGGCGTTCCCACGCGTCGATCCCCAGGCCAAGACAACTGACCGAGCCCACGTGCAACAGGTCGCGGCGCGTCAGGCCATCGCACAGCCGTTTTTGCGAACCGATTAAGCGAATCAAGCGAGGATCTCCCGGATCGGCTGGCCAAAGTCGATTTCCAATCGCTGTCTTCCCGGAATCTGCAAGCGGTGCGAATCGAGCCCCAGCTGCTGGAGCACCGTCGCATGCAAATCGGTGACGTAATGCCGGCCTTCCACGGCGTGGAAGCCAAGCTCATCGGTCGCTCCGTGGACCACGCCTCGCCGCACCCCGCCGCCTGCCAGCATGACGGAGAATCCATACGGATGGTGATCGCGGCCGTTCGAGTTTTGCGCGCCGGGCGTCCGGCCGAATTCGGTTCCGACCACCACGAGCGTCTCGTCGAGCAAGCCGCGTTGTTTCAGATCGCGAATCAGCGCCGCGATCGGACGATCGATCTGTCCACACAACGACGCATGGCCGCTCTTCAGGTTGCTATGAGCATCCCAGGCCCCCGCCCCGCCGTTGCTGCCGTGGAAGATCTGCACAAACCGCACGCCCTGCTCGACCATCCGCCGCGCCGCCAAACATTGCTGCCCGAACGTGCGAGTGTTCCCTTGATCGAGGCCGTAAAGGCCCTGAGTCGCCGCGGTCTCCGCATTGAAGTCGACCAGATTCGGCACCGCCGTTTGCATCCGATAAGCCAACTCGTACGATTTCATCCGCGCCGCCAGGGCGGCGTCCTCGGGATGCTCGGCCGCCGACAACCCGTGCAGACGCCCAAGCAACGCCAACGTCTCGGCCTGTTCCTCGCGATACACGTCGCCTCCCGGCGTGTTGAACGGCAGCGGATTCCGCGGATCGATCGCCAGTTGGATGCCGTTGTGCGATGGCCCCAGATAGTTCGCGCCGTGCGCTCCCACACCGCCACAGCAGTCGGCAATGGGAGTTCCAAGCACCACGAACTGCGGCAGGTTCTCATTGAGCGACCCGAGGCCCCAGTGAACCCACGAGCCAATGGTCGGGAAAGGGCCTTCCAGCGAGTGACGCCCGGTGTGGAATTGCAACTGCGCGCCGTGGTTGTTGTCGGTCGTCCACATGCCGCGGACGATCGCCACATCGTCCGCGCACCACTCGCCGGTCGTCTTCCACCAATCCGAAAAATCCAGGCCGCTGGCGCCGTACTTTTGAAACCCCACCTGCATCGGGTAAACCGTCGGATGCACTTGATGCAAACCTTCGATCACTTCACGCAGATTCTTCTTCACGTACGGCGAGTTCAAGGCATCCTTGTACGGTGTCTCGCCGATCGTCTTGCCCGCGTACTGATTCAAAGCCGGCTTGGGGTCGAAGCTCTCCATCTGGCTCATCCCGCCGACCAGAAAGATCCAGATCACACTCTTCGCCCTCGGCGCAAAGTGCGGGGCCGGCACACCGTTCGCAACGCTCCCCGCCGACTTCCCCTCGGCGCCACGCACCACACCCTCCCGAGCCAGCATCGCCCCGAACGCCAAGCTGGCGAACCCCATACCCGCGCCCGCCAGGAATTCCCGCCGCGCCGAACGCCGCTCCCGCCGCCGCTCGTCGTAAGCCGTCGCTACCTTGGGCACGGAAGGCAAATCGTCACGTTGATTCATAAAAAACCTTTCGGTTTGGTCGGCGGAGGGGGCTAGTTGCTAGTTGCTAGTTGCTAGTTGCCAGTTGCCAGTTGCCAGTTGCCAGTTGCCAGTTGCCAGTTGCCAGTTGCCAGTTGCCAGTTGCCAGTTGCCAGTTGCCAG
>CAIXSC010000910.1 GCA_903921945.1 uncultured Planctomycetaceae bacterium | reverse complement strand
TCTGTTTGAAGGGCCGCAAAAGAAAGAACTCGCGAATTCCAAGCGGGAAATCGCCGGCTTTCTTGGGAATTCGAAAGGGACGCACCTGTCCACGCGATGAACCAGGACGCCAGGTGACGTCTCGTTTTTCTTATCGTGGATTTCCGCGAACACCTGGCAAACGAGCCTGACATAGTCCAACAAGGCCCAGCAAAGTCCAATATATGCCAACATATCCCAACACAGCTCGGACTAAAGCTTCGTGGGTAGCGCCATAGGGTCGATGGAAGGGCTGGGAAGGTTGCGGAAAGAGCTGGTCACCGGCGCGACTCGTGGCGCAGCCCGCAATTGTTCGCGAGCGGCGCGATGCGCGAGCGCGGCATCGCGAACTCGCGGCGGCCATCCGGCCAGTGTTGCGGAATCCGGCAGCGGACCGCTGATCAGCGAATCCACCGTTTTCAACGGTTGAGGCCGTTCCGCTATCGCGCGGCGCAGACGCTGTTCCGTTCGCAACACGCCCTCCGCCGCCTCCCTCGCCCCCGGATCCTGGGCCGAATAGACCACAACCAGAAACCGACGCGACGCCGCCAGTCGCCGCGATTCGCCACCCGGCATGAGCGACGGCTCCCGCGCGAACGCTTCGCACCGAGCCGACAGCCAATCGCCCCGCCATGCCCGCGGCACTCGCAGCATCAACGTGAATTCGTGGCCGCCTTCCAACGTCGAACGCGCGTCGCCGCGCAATTTGAAATAGGCCCCGAAACCGCCATTCGAAACGCCACTGGCCACTCGCCATTCCTGCGGCGGCAATTGCTCCCAACGCGTTTCCGTCAACGAGGCGGCATCCGCCGCCCCCCGAATCGACCCACGCGCGGGCCCGGCCGCCAGCCATGGCGCGAAACCTTGAAGCTGAAAGTCGAGCCACCGGGAACTGTGATCGCGACGCTGGGCCTGCATGGAACCGGCAACGTCCGACGACATCGTGGTCCGCGGCAGATAGTCGACCACCTGCGCGGTTCGCGAAGGACTCTCGAGCCGCGTCACGAACTCGACAATCTCGCGGCCACTGGCCGGCGAATTCAACAGGCTGACGCGAAACCGCGCTTCCAGCAGCCTGCCCCACGGGTCGGCCGCCAACGATTCGGGCGTGGTCACGTCGTTGGCCGCCACCAATGTCTCGACGTCCAGCCGCGTGCCCGTTTCCTCAGCCTGGATAATACCTGGCGCCATGAAGATACAAAGAGCGAACCGAAAGACGCCGCAAACACTCCTTTTCGAGACCAACACGGGACCACTCCACGAACGACTCCTTCCTGGCTTCCGGCGGCACGTGTGCCAACCAGCGCCTCGATATCCGGCTCCCTCCTGGAGCGCCAACGCAAAGGAATGCTATGCAGTGTCCCGGCGGCGGCAAGAGCGCCACGCGCCGCGGCCGGATTTCCCAATTGGATCCAATCGAGCGGCGGATCCAATCGAGCGGCGGATCGAACGCTGTCGATTCGCGGCGAACGGGCCGACGACGACGGATCCGTCACGTCGCGGGTCGCAAGTCAATGGGCGCAGCCGGGCCCGACATTCGCGAAAAAGTCATGGCCCTTGTCGTCGACCAGAATGAACGCGGGGAAGTCGACAACCTCGATTCGCCAAATTGCCTCCATGCCCAATTCGGCAAACTCGACGACTTCCACCTTCTTGATGTTTTCCTTCGCCAGGATCGCGGCCGGTCCGCCAATACTTCCCAGATAAAAGCCGCCGTGGCGCTGGCACGCCTCGGTGACCTGCGAGCCGCGATTGCCCTTGGCGATCATGACCAGACTGCCGCCCGCTCGTTGAAACGCATCCACGTAGGCGTCCATGCGGCCGGCCGTGGTCGGTCCAAACGAACCGCTCGGCATTCCCTCGGGCTTCTTCGCCGGACCGGCGTAATAGACGGGATGATCGCGAAAGTAGCCGGGCAGCGGTTGGCCCGCGTCGAGCCGTTCTTTCAGTTTCGCGTGGGCGATATCCCGAGCGACGACAATCGGGCCGCTCAGCAGCAGTCGCGTTGTCACCGGATAGCGCGACAATTCCGCGCGGATCTCGGCCATCGGTCGGTTCAAGTCGATCCGCACCGCCGATTCGTCCTTGCGATGCCGCAGCGACTCGGGGATATACCGCAGCGGCTCGGTTTCCAACCGTTCCAAGAACACGCCATCGCGAGTGATCTTGCCTTTGGCTTGCCGGTCGGCGCTGCACGAAACGCCGATACCGATCGGCAGCGACGCGCCGTGCCGAGGCAACCGGATCACTCGAACGTCCAACGCGAAGTATTTCCCGCCGAATTGAGCTCCGATGCCGCAGGCGCGAGCCGCTTCGAGCAGTCGCGCTTCCAATTCGATGTCGCGGAACGCGCGGCCGTGGGCGTTGCCCGTGGTTGGCAAATGATCCAGGTACTTGGTCGAGGCCAGCTTCACGGTTTTCATGGTTGCTTCGGCCGATGTGCCGCCAACCACAAAGACCAAGTGATATGGCGGACAGGCCGCCGTGCCCAGCGAGACCATCTTGGAAGTCAGGAATTCGACAAACGTTTTAGGGTTGAGTACGGCGCGCGTTTCCTGGAATAAAAACGATTTGTTGGCCGAGCCGCCGCCTTTGGCGACAAAGAGCAGCTTATAAGCGTCGCCATCGCAGGCCATTAAATCGATTTGCGCTGGCAAATTGGTATTGGTGTTTTTCTCGTCCCACATCGTCACCGGCGCGTTCTGCGAATAGCGCAGGTTGTTTTCGGTGTAGGCTTGATAGACTCCGCGGGCCAACGCTTCCTCGTCCCGTTCCGACCAGACGGCGTGGCCTTTCTTCCCGAGGATCGTCGCCGTGCCTGTGTCTTGGCAGAACGGCAACACGCCAGCGCTCGATACGTCGGCGTTCTTCAACATCGTGAGCGCGACCATGCGATCGTTGTCCGAGGCTTCCGGATCGTCGAGGATCGCCGCCACCTGTCGCAAATGCGCGGGTCGCAGGAAAAAATTGATGTCATGGAAAGCTTGGGCGCTCAGCAGCGTCAACGCCTCGGGCGCGACACACAATAGCTCCCGGCCGCGGAACGATTCGACCGTCACGTGCTCGGCCGTCAGCCGCCGGTACTCGGTGTCGTCCGTTCCCAAGTCAAACAATTCTTGATGCTCGAAAACCGCGCTCGCCATGGTGGAATCAACCGTTTGCTAAACCGCGAGGAAGGGAAAGACCGAAGGGAAACCGCGACATCATGCCAAGCCATAACCTTCGCGGGGGACGCGGGACAGCAAGGCGGCCGCTTCGTCGTCGCCGAGGATCCGTTCCGCTTGCGGGTCCCACTGGATCGGCCGGCCAACCCGGCACGCGATGTTCGCAAGGTGGCAGGCGCTGGCGGAGCGATGTTGGCTAACGACATCGGAAATCGGCGTTTTTCGCGACAGCGTGCAGTCGTGGAAGTTGGCCATATGATTCTTGATGGCATCGATCTTCCCGGACAATTCGGGACGGCGCAACTCGTCGTGTTCGTAGAGCCGATAGGCGTCGCGCGGCAACGGGTTTCGCGCCAGTTCGTCCACGGGAGTGCCAGTGATCGCGCCGCGGCTGACGAACATCCGCCCCTTGTCGCCCTCGAAAAGTATCCCCGAACGCCCCTCTTCCAGCAGTTCGATTTCGACGCCATCGGCATATCGGAGCGTCACCCGATAGCTGATCGGCACGTTGTATCCGTTCAGGACTTGGGGCATGGTCGCGACTGGCTCGAAACGTACCGGCCCGGAATGCTGCTGGCCGATAGCCCACTGCGCGATGTCCAGGTGGTGCGCCCCGGTGTCGGTGATTTCGCCACCCGCGTACTCGTACCAGGAACGAAAGGTGTAATGGCATCGTTCCGGGGTGTAGGGGACCAGCGGGGCGGGACCGAGCCACTTTTCCCAGTTCAAATGCTTCGGCGCCGGAGCCGTTTCAAACGGACCGCCTTGGGGATTCTTCCCCAGCACGACTTGGACCTTGCGAATCTTTCCCAACCGGCCGTCTCGGACCAGTTCCGCCGCCTGCCGGAAACGCTGATCGCTCCGCTGCCATGTGCCCACCTGCACCACTCGGCCAGTTTCCCGCACGATCGGCAGCAGTTGACGGCCCTCTTCGACCGTCAATGTCAGCGGCTTCTCCACGTACACATCCTTGCCGGCACGACAGGCATCGGCGGCCATCTTCACGTGCCAATGATCCGGGGCGCCGATCAACACCACATCGATGTCCTTGCGGCCCAGCATGTCCCGGTAGTCTTCGAACAGCGTCGCGACACTGCCAAAACTCGCCCTCGCCTGCTCGCGAACGTGCCGATCGACGTCGCACACCGCGACCACATCGCCGAACGCTGTCGCCTCCCGCGTGATCACCGAACCCTGGTACCTCAACCCGATCGCGCCGATCCGCCACCGCGCATTCGGGCTCTTCACGCGGGCTGGCTCCTGAGCGGATGCCACCGACCCGTGATACCCGCCTCGGATCGCCCCTACAGCCGATCCAAGAGCCGTGCCAAGAGCCGTGCCAAGAGACCTGCCGACAGCCGCCCCGATCGCCAACCGGCCACCTGAACGCAGGAAGCCGCGTCGGGACTCCACCGTCATGTTCGCATTCGAGTCGGTATTCGAACGTTTGGTCCGCGATTCGTGCGGTTCGCCATTCATCGATCCAGGCTCCATGGGCGGGAAATCCCCCGTGAACAACGCGACTCGCCGCAATGTAACTTGCGGATAACCGCCGACCAAGGTGCTCGCCAATCCGGTCGACCGCCGCGACTATTCGCCACGGACGCCGTACTGGTCGAGCTTTTTGCGCAGCGTCACGCGATGGATGCCGAGCACGCGGGCGGCGGTGGCGCATTGTCGTCGATTGCGTTCAAGCACCGTTTCCAACAGCGGCGGCTCGACGGTTCGCAAGAAATCCTCGTACAGATCGTCGGGCGGCGAACGTGCCGCGAGCCGTTCTTCCGCCCAGCGCCGGGTGTAGCGGGCGAGCAGTTCGGCGGTCGACTCGCGGGAATCGGCGAGCTCGGACACTGTCGCGGGCGGAACCGTTACGGGCGGCAAGTGGTCGGGTTCGATCACGCCACCGCGCGCCAACATCGCGGCCCGGTCCATCGCATTCCGCAGTTCGCGCACATTCCCATGCCATGGGCGGCGCCGCAGTTCGGCCAACGCCGCCGGTCCCAGCGTCGCTCGGGGCAGTCCGCCGCGCGCCGCCCGGTCGAGAAACGATTCCGCCAACAACACCAGGTCCTCGCCACGATCCCGCAGCGCGGGAATTTCAATCTCGAAGGCGGCGAGGCGATAGAACAGATCGTGGCGAAACAGGCCGGACGACGCCAAGCGACGCAGATCCTGGTGTGTCGCCGTGACGATGCGAAAGTCGGTGCGAACCGGAGTGCGACCGCCGACCGGCAACACTTCGCCTTGCTCAAGCGCACGCAGCAACTTCACTTGGGTCGGTAGCGGAATCTCCGCGACTTCATCCAGGAACAGCGTGCCTTGATGCGCTTGGGCGAGCAGTCCGGCACGATCGCGTTCGGCGCCTGTGAACGCTCCGCGGACGTGCCCGAAAAGTTCGCTTTCCGCAAGCGATGGGCTGAGCGACGCGACGTTCACGGCAACGAACGGTCCCGTGGCTCGGCGACTGTGCTGGTGAATCGCGCGCGCGGCCAATTCTTTGCCCACGCCGCTTTCCCCATGCAATAAAACACTGATGTCGGCGGCGGCGGCCAAGGCGATTCGTTTGAACACCTCCTGCATGGCTGGCGAACTGCCGAGCATCCCGCCGACCGCCTCGGTCTGCGGCTTCCCCTCCGGCCGCTCCCGCGCGGCCAACGCCCGCTCCCAAGCCGTCTGCGC
>CAIXSC010000909.1 GCA_903921945.1 uncultured Planctomycetaceae bacterium | reverse complement strand
CGCGACGGCGGCTCCCCCGCGGCGCACGATTTTCGAACCGCTGGATCGCCGCAAGACGGACGTCACGGCGGCGCTATTCGACGGGCCGGATCCCCAGGCGATCGTGGCCGTTCGCGCCGAGTCGACCACCGCGCCGCAAGCCTTGTTTCTGATGAACAACCCGTTGGTGATCGATGCCGCCAAGCGGCTCGCGAAGCAGCTGCGCGACGACCGGACGCTTGCGGACGACGCGAGCCGGCTCGAACGGCTGTGGCTCGTGGCGCTCGGGCGGCCCGTCACCGCGGACGAAGCTGAAGCCGCGACCGGGTTCCTCGCCGAACAACCGTGGGAATCGCTGATCCACGCCGTGCTCGCCTCGAATGAGTTTTGCTACCTGGACTGACAACAGCCCACCAACAACAGCCCACCAACACCATCTGGCCGACAGACGCGATGCAAGGGTGGTCAGTCTGGTGGAGGCGGTTGAACCTTACTGCCGGAGATTCCGCGAATGGCCGCTGAACGCTCGTTTTCCGTTTCGCGGTCCGCGCTGGGTGTGAGCGCGGTCCCGCGGGTGTTGGATCGTCGTCGGATGCTTGGCCAGTTGGCGGGCGGTTTTGGCGCGGTGGGGTTGGCTTCGGTGCTGCATGAGCAGGCGTTGGCGAACCGCACGGGTGGCGTGGCGAGCGATCGGGAGGGGTTGCCGCATCACGCGCCGCGGGCGAAGCGGGTGATTTTCCTCTTTATGAACGGCGGTCCGTCGCAGATCGACACGTTCGATCCGAAGCCCGAGTTGGCGAAGTGGGAGGGCAAGCGGCTGCCTGTGCTGGAGCAGAACACGAACAAGCTGTTGGGCAAGCCGCGGCCGTTGGGCAACGCCTTTCCGTCGCCATGGAAGTTTGCGAAGCATGGCGAGTGCGGCTTGGATGTCAGCGAGTTGTTTCCGCATGTGGCCCGTCATGCGGACGATCTCTGCTTGATCCGGTCGTTGACATGCGACAGTTTTTTTCATGCGCAGGGCACGTTGGAGATGATGACGGGCAGCGGGCTGTTCCTGCGGCCGTGTTTTGGTTCGTGGCTGACCTATGGGCTGGGAACGGAGAACCGCAACCTGCCCGGCTTCGTCGTGTTGGGCGAGGTGATGGGAAACGTCGACGCGACCAAGGTCTTTAGCTCGGCGTTTCTGCCCGCCGAGTTCCAAGGGACGCGGCTCACGAATCTCAAGGAGCCGATCCCCAATTTGAAGCCGGCCGCCGCGGCCGCGAGCCAACGGGCCCAGTTGGATTTCATGCAACGGCTCAATTCGCGACACTTGGCGGGGCGGGAAGACACGGCCGGGTTGAACGCGCGGATCGAAGCGTTCGAACTCGCGTTCCGCATGCAAACGGAAGCCAGCGACGCGTTCGATTGGCAGCCCGAGTCCGCCGCGACGCACCGGCTGTATGGGCTCGACGACGCCAAGACGCGCGGCTACGGGGAGAAGTGTCTGTTGGCGCGGCGGTTGGCGGAACGCGGGGCGCGCTGTGTGGTGGTCAACCATGTGAACTGGGACCAACATAGCAATCTGAAGGATGGCCACACGAAGAACGCCTTCGAGGTCGACCGGCCGATCGCGGGCCTGCTGGCCGACCTGAAACAACGCGGCATGCTGGAAGACACGCTGGTGATTTGGGGCGGCGAGTTCGGCCGGACACCGAACACCGAAGGGACAAACGGCCGCGACCACAACACGGCCGCCTTCTCGATGTGGCTGGCCGGTGGCGGCGTCCGGGCGGGCCACACGTTCGGGACGACCGACGAGTTCGGCGCGTTTTCGACCGAGGGCCGCGTGCATGTCCATGATCTGCACGCGACGATCCTGCATCTGATGGGAATCGACCACGAGCGGTTCACCTACCGCCATGGCGGCCGCGATTATCGGTTGACCGACGTCTTTGGGAACGTGATCGACGGGATCCTGGCGTAATGCGAACGGCGGCGGTGATCGTGGACGCGGTGCGGACTCCGATCGGGCGTTCGCAGGCCGAGCGGGGTGTGTTTCGCGAAACCCGGGCCG
This sequence comes from uncultured Planctomycetaceae bacterium, assembly GCA_903921945.1. Classification (GTDB taxonomy): domain Bacteria; phylum Planctomycetota; class Planctomycetia; order Pirellulales; family Pirellulaceae; genus CAIXSC01. Next base: position 11,028 of record CAIXSC010000909.1, on the reverse strand, counting down.
ATGACTTGGCGGCCGCCTGCGTGTCCGCGCTGCTCCAGCGCCAGTCGCTGGCCCCTGCCCGCGTGGACGATGTGATTCTTGGTTGCGCGAACCAGACGCTCGAGCAAGGGGCGAATGTCGCGCGGCTGGTGGCGTTGCTGGCGGGACTGCCGGCCAGCGTGCCTGGCGCGACGGTCAATCGGCTGTGCGGAAGCGGGCTGGAAGCGGTGCGGCAAGCGGTGCTGGCGATCGAGACGGACAACGCCCAGGCGGTGATCGCGGGCGGTCTGGAGCACATGCACCATTTGCCGATGGGGCACGGGATCGAGCTGCATCCGCGGCTCGGCTGCCACGTTTCCAAGGCCGCTCTGAGAATGGGGTTGGCGGCGGAGTACCTGGCGATATCCCGGGGGATCTCCCGCGGTCGGCAAGATGCCTATGCGCTGGAGAGCCATCGCCGCGCGGCGGCCGCCCAGGCCGCGGGCCTGTTTCATTCGGAGATCGTTCCGTTGCCGGGACGGGACGAACGAGGCCGATGGACGCTCGTCACACGCGACAGCGCGGTTCGCGCGGACGCCAATCTGGCCGCGTTGGCCGCCTTGCCGCCAGCGTTTCTGCCGGAAGAAGGCACGGTCACGGCGGGCAATAGCTCGCCGCTGAGCGACGGCGCGGCCGCGCTGCTGGTGATGGCCGAACCGGCGGCTCGCGCGCTGGGCTTGAAACCGCTGGCTCGCGTTCGCGCGACGGCGGTCGCGGGGATTGAGCCGAGTCTCATGGGGCTGGGGCCAGTTCCCGCCACGCGGTTGGCGCTCGATCGAGCCGGCGTTTCGCTGGCGGAGATCGAGCTTGTGGAAATCAACGAGGCGTTCGCGGCGCAGACGCTCGCCTGCCTCGACGAATGGGGACTCGACACGCAGCGGGTCAACACGCGCGGGGGCGCGATCGCGCTCGGGCATCCGCTAGGCGCTAGCGGCGCGCGTATCGTCGCCACGTTGGCCCACGCCATGCGGGACCGCGGCGCGCGACTGGGGCTGGCGACCTTATGCGTCGGGTTTGGCCAGGGGATGGCGATGGTCTTGGAACACGACGCATGACGCGTCGTTTTGAAGCCGAGCTCGAACGATTGCGGGGCGGTTTTCCCGTTCCAGGTATCGATCCGGCAGCCGACGAGGCGCTGGCCGAGCAGATCGCCACCGCGGTCCGACAATCGCTGCGGTTGAAGACCGCCGCGCCTCGGCTCCTGCTGTCGAGCGTCGCGGAGTTGGAGGCGGAGGCGGAGGCGAATAAGTTGGTTTCGATGGACTGGCCCGTGCCTGCGGAAGGGCTGGCGGCGGTTGTGCGGGAACTGTGCGAGTGCCTTGAGGGGTTGCCGCTGGAAACGCATCCCCGGAATCAAGTGAATGTCAATGCGCAGCCGTCGACCGCCGGAATCATCGGCTCGCTGTTGCCGGCGCTGTTCAATCCGAATCTGACCAGCGATGGGCGCGGGGCGGGCTGTTCGCGGGCGGAGCGGCGTGTGGTGGCGCTGGCGGCACGGCTGGCGGGCTACGAGCCGGCGGTGGCGGGCGGACTGTTCACGTTTGGCGGCACCGGCACCGTGCTGTACGGCGTCAAACTGGGGTTGGAGACGGCGATACCGGGCGCAATGCGAACGGGGATCGATCGGCCCGTGGTTGTGCTGGCTTCCGAGCGGGCGCATCACACCTGCTTGACGGCGGCGGGGTGGCTGGGCATCGGCGAGGATCGGGTATGGCGAGTGCCGGCGGAAGACGACTTCGCGGCGCGAAGCGAGTCGTTCGCGGCGTGTGCGTGTCGAGCGATCGAGGCCGGCTATCGGATCGCGGCGATGGTCGCGACGGTCGGCACAACCGACGCTTTCGGGGTCGACGATGTCGCGTCGCTGGTGGTGGCTCGGGATCGGATCGTGGCCGATTACCGTCTGGACTACGTTCCGCACGTCCACGCCGACGCGGTCATTGGCTGGGCATGGAATGTGTTTCGCGACTACGACTTCGAGGCCAACTTGTTGGAATTCGATGGCGCGACGAGCCAGGCGTTGAAGCGAGTGGCCGACCGAGTCGCCGGCTTGCGGGTGGCCGATTCGCTGGGTGTCGATTTTCACAAGACGGGCTTTGCGCCGTACGTGTCATCGCTGTTCCTGGTCCGTCGCGGCGCCGATCTGGAACGATTGGCTCGGCGCCGGGATTCGATGCCGTATCTGTTCCATTCGGGGCGGCATCATCCAGGCTTGTACTCGCTGGAGACCACGCGGTCGGCCAGCGGCGTGTTGGCGGCGTTCGCCAGCTTGCGGATGCTGGGGCGGGACGGCTTGCGAGTGTTGCTAGGTGCGGCGATCGCCCGCACGCAGCAGTTGCGGGAACGGCTTGGCCAATGGCCCTGGCTGCGGGTCGTGAACGCGTCGACCGACGGCCCCGTCACGCTCTATCGGGCCTACCCGCCGGATTGCGACGCCGCTGAAGCTTGGAGCCGCGAGCTGCGCGATCCGTCGTTCGCGGCGCGGTCGCTGGCATGGAACGCCTACAACCGCCGGATTCACGAGGCGACCCAGGCAGCCGCCCACGCGGGCGGGCCCGCCGGAGTTGGCTGGACCGAGTCCGCTTGCCTGGGAGCCGCCGGTCAGCCGCTCGCGGCGTTGAAGACTTACCTGCTGTCCCCGTTTCTCGACGGCAAGACCGTCGAGGAACTGGTTCAGCACGTCCGCAGCGTTCGGGACCGTTTGCGGATCGAAGAGCGAGCGGATTGAGAGCGAGCGGATTGAGAGCGAACGGATTGAGCGCGAGCCGACTCAGTTCGCAAGCGGACGGTGCGCGAGACTTGCCGGATCGTGCGAGTTGGCGGGGTTGGAGCCCGGCGGCAGACCACTCTTACGGGCTGTGCGGTATTGGCTGGCTATCGCCCAGGGGATAGCGCGGAGGATAGACTATCGGTTTAAGGTTCGGGCTGAGTTGGTGAAGTCGCCGACGTGGCGCGGGTGCCGGCTGGCTGATTCGAGGCGAGGTTTGCGATGGGTATCTGGTTGCTACGAGGCGTCTTCCTGGTGGTGACAGCCGGGGTCGCGGTGTCAATTGTTAATTCTCCGTCATTCGAAAAGGCGTTCGGAGCGAACCTCTGGCTGTTTTTCGTCTCCGTGATGTTGGCGGCGTCGGGCGTGATCGCGGGCGATGTGCTGATTCCGCGCAAGCGGCTCGATATCATCACCTCGGTCTACTTCGGCATTCTGATCGGGCTCTTCCTGACCTACACGCTGAGCGGCGTGTTGCAGCCGTTGATGATGCATCAGGATTTGACGCCGAACGAGCGGTTCCCGATCATTCAGTTGATCATGGGCGTGTTCCTCTGCTACATCTGCATCAGTTTGTTGGTGCAGACCCGCGACGATTTCCGCTTCGTGATTCCGTACGTCGAATTCGCCAAGGAAGTGAAGGGGCTGAAGCCGTTTGTGCTGGACACGAGCGTCATCATCGACGGGCGGATCGCGGATTTGGCGAGCACGAACATTCTCGATTCGCGGCTGGTGATGCCGCGATTCATCTTGAACGAGCTGCAGGCGATTTCCGACAGCAGCGACAAGATGCGGCGGGCTCGAGGCCGTCGCGGCTTGGACATTCTCAACAAGCTGCGTGAGAGCGAGACGGTGGATTTCGTGATCGAGGATCACGAACCGCCCGAGTTAGCCGGCCAACCGGTGGACATGAAACTGGTGCTGCTCGCCAAAAACCTGGGCGGAAAGATTGTGACGGGCGACTACGCGTTGAATAAGGTCGCCCACATCCACAATGTGCCGGTCATCAACCTGAATGACATCGCCAATTCGCTGAAGCCGATTTTCCTGCCGGGCGAGAGTTTCGAGGTGCGGGTGGTGAAGCCGGGCGAAGGACCGGGCCAGGGCGTTGGCTATTTGGACGACGGCACGATGGTCGTGATCGAAGGCGGCCGGGACCACCTGGGCAAAACGATCCGCATTGCCGTGACGAGCGTGCTGCAGACGAGCGCCGGCCGGATGATCTTCGGTCGACCACAGAGTGGACCTTGATGGAGTGCCATGATCATGCGCGACGATAACGCCCGCAGTGCGATCGATCCTGGGCTCGCCTCGGCGTCGGGCGCTGCGATCGCGCCGGCGGAACCGGCGGCGCTGTGTGCCAAGCGCTGTGTGCCGTGCGAGGGCGGCGTGCCGGCGTATTCGCGAGAGGCTTCGCTGCTTCAGTTGGAGCGGCTGGCCGGCTGGTCTTTGACCGCGGACGGCCAGCGGATTCGCAAGGAATGGCGGATGCGCGATTTTCTGGACGCGATGCGGTTCTTCGGGCAGGTCGCCGAATTGGCGGAAGAGGAACAGCATCATCCGGACCTGCATTTGGTCGCCTATCGGCAGGTCGCCATCGAAATTTGGACGCACGCGATTGGCGGCCTGAGCGAAAACGACTTCATCCTGGCAGCGAAGATCGACGCCTTGCCGCGCTGACGGCCCAGTCGCTGGCGCGTCCTCGACGATCGTCGCGGGCCACCGCCGTTCGCGAGTCGCGGTCACGGTAAAAACCGGCGGGTGCCGCGTACTGGGGAATTCCGACCGCGATGAGCGGCGTTATCATACCGTCCTCGATCAAAGAGGCATCTCTGGAAGGAGGCGGAACGATGAGCCGAAATGAAGGTGGAACGCGCGCGACCGATCCCGTTTTTCAATCCGCGCCACAGCCGTGCGCAGCGGCGCGTTCTGCGGCGCGCTCTGCGGCATGTGTGGTGGCCGGCGCGGTGTGGATCGCGGCAGAATTAGCGTTCAGCGGCGCGGGGCTTGTTGCCAACCGCTCGGTGGCCGCCCAGGAGAAGCCGGTGGCCGCGGTCGCCCAAGCGGCGGACAAGTCGCCGTCGGCGGCTCCATTGCCGTCCGTGGAAAAGCTTTCGTCCCAGCCGCAGTTGCCTGATCCGCTCGTGGCGCTGGATGGCCGTCGGATCGAGACGGCGAGCGACTGGAAGGCCCGTCGACGTCCCGAACTGAAACAACTTTTTCAGCATTACATGTATGGCCGGATTCCCCCGAAGCCTGAGCGTTGGGCCAAAGACGGCGCTGCCTTCCGGGACGCGAATTATTGGGGCGGCAAGGCGGTCTTGAGCGAGGAGACGCTCGCTTTCCACGGTCCGGATTTGGCCCAGCGCCTACGCGTGCTGGTCGTAAGGCCCAACAAGCCGGGGCCGGTGCCGATGTTTGTCGCGATGAACTTTTGCGGCAATCACACCGTGGTGGCGGACTCGCGAGTGCAGTTGCCGTCGTCGTGGCTGTACGCTTCGTGCGCTGGCGTCGAGAACAACCGAGCGACCGACAAAGGCCGCGGCAGCCAAGCGGACGTTTGGAATGTCGATTTGATTCTCGAACGCGGTTATGGCTTGGCGACCTTTTACAGCGGCGATATCGACCCGGACACGCCCGATTTCGCGGACGGGATCGAGCCGGCGTTCTGGAAGCCCGGACAGTCGGCGCCCGGACCTGATGATGCGGGCGCGATCGCCGCGTGGGCATGGGGCTATCATCGCGTGGTCGACTACCTGCTTGCCACGGCCGAGCATCAGGCCGACCCCGAGCGGATTGTGGCTGTCGGTCATTCGCGGAACGGCAAAACCACGTTGCTGGCGGCCGCCTTCGATGAACGCATCGCGTTGGCGATTCCGCATCAAGCGGGTTGCGGTGGAACGGCTCCCAGTCGCGGCAAGGTTGGCGAGTCGGTCAAGCAAATCAACGACCGCTTTCCCCACTGGTTTTGCGATGCGTTCACCCAGTTCAATGACGACCCGTCGCGATTGCCGTTCGACCAGCATTGCCTCGTCGCGCTCTGCGCCCCTCGGCCTGTGTTGTTTACCAACGCGATCGAGGATCAATGGGCGAATCCCGACGGCCAGTTCGAGGTTTTGAAGGCGGCCGAGCCCGTCTACAAGTTGCTCAACGCCGGCGGACTCGAAGCGTCCGCTCGTCCGGAATTGAACAAGCTGGTGGCGAGTTCGCTGGGGTATTTCATCCGCCCCGGAAAGCACTCGATGAACCGCCAAGATTGGCAAGCGTTCCTGGACTACGCCGACGCTCGGCTGAAGCCGAAATCGGGTGCCGCAGCCGGAGCAGGCAAGTAACCGTCGCGGTGCCGTAGGTGCCGTGGGTGCCGTAGGTGCCGTGGTGGCGTAGGTGCCGTGGGTGCCGTAGGTGCGTGGGTGCTCGGGTGCCGTGGGTGTGTGGACGGCGTGGGTGCCGTGGGTGCAGCACGTGACAGTCGCGACGGACCGGAGGTCCGTCGTACAAGGAGAACGCGGCGGTTAGGAGGAGGCGAATGACGAAAGCGAATGGCTTCATCCTTCATCCTTCATCCTTTACTTTTACTCTTTGTTTCATTTCATAGGTTTCTAGTTTTGTTGAATTGAGGCAGCATCGATGAGTGGATCTGTTTGTCGTTGGGGTATTTTGAGCGCGGCGGGGATTGCCAGGAAGAATTGGCAGGCGATCAAGTACGCGGGGAATGGTTGTTTAACGGCGGTTGCCAGCCGCAGTTTGGAGAAGGCGCAGGCGTTTATCGCGGATTGCGAGCGGTTCGTGCCGCTCGAAACGCGGCCGGCCGCCTGTGGCAGCTACGACGAGTTGCTGAAGCGAGCGGATGTCGATGCCGTTTACGTGCCGTTGCCGACCGGTATGCGGAAAGAGTGGGTGATCAAGGCGGCCGAGGCTGGCAAGCATGTGCTGGCGGAGAAGCCGGTTGGGTGCGACACGGCCGAGGTCGAAGCGATGCTCGATGCGTGCCGCCGCAACAACGTCCAATTCATGGACGGGGTGATGTTCATGCACAGCGGGCGGCTGGACCGGCTTCGCGAAGTGCTTGACGATGGCGGCAGCGTGGGGCGGTTGCGGCGGATCGCGTCGCAGTTCAGCTTTGCGGGTCCGGAAGAGTTCCATCAGGCGAATATCCGGGCGCACAGCGGACTCGAACCGCTCGGCTGCCTGGGCGATCTGGGCTGGTACAACATCCGCTTCACGCTATGGGTGATGAAGTATGTGATGCCGACGCAGGTGACGGGGCGGTTGTTGTCGGCGAGCGGCCGGCCGGACAGTCCGGATTCGGTGCCGATGGAGTTTTCGGCCGAACTGCTGTTTCCGGAAGGCGTGTCGGCGAGTTTCTACTGCTCGTTCCTGACCGAAAACCAGCAATGGGCCAACGTGAGCGGTTCCAAGGGGTTCGTCCACCTGCGAGATTTCGTGCTGCCGTTTTACGGGGGCGAAGCGGGTTTCGACGTGACGAACGCCGTGCTGGATGTGCGCGGCAGCGACTTCAACATGCACGATCGCACTCGGCGAGTTTCCTCGTACGAGTACAGCAACAACTACGCGGACTCCCAGGAAACGAAGTTGTTCCGACGGTTTGGCGAACTGGTGCTAAGCGGCCGGCCCGACCCGTTCTGGGGCGAGATCGCCTGGAAGACGCAGCGGGTGCTCGACGCCTGCCTCCAGTCGGCTCGGCAGGATGGCCGCCCCGTTTCGTTGTAAGCGGAGCTCGCCAGCGAGCAGACCGCCTAGATCAGCACCGCAGTGGACTCGGAGGGCGGTTGCCATCGCGGCCCTCCGAGAACGGGCGCGTCGTTGGGATTAGCGGGGCGAATCGAGCGACAGCAGGTCGACGAGTAGTTGTTCGCAGCGTTCGCTCTGTTGGCTGAGCCTGAGCGCGATGGCTCGATGGCCGGCTTCCTCGGGAGTTTCCGCGGTCGGTTTGAACGCGGACGAGAGCGAAGCGGCAATGCGGGCGTTCAGCGTCTCGTTCGCGGTCCGGGGAGTTTGCGTCGACTTGGCGTCGGGCCGTGTCGCCAACTGCAGCGAGCCGATGATGAGGTTGCTGGCGACGGATCCGACGAGCACTCGCCGTTCGTGTCGCAGGTCGTCGCGGAAGTCATCCATTCGCTCGGCGTTCACCGCCCAGGCCGCAACGATGCCCGGTTCGGGCAGGTGGGCCAACAGCAGGTCGGTCCACCGCTCGATCCGCCGCCGCTGCATGACGAGTGCTTCGAGGGTGTCGTCGGGCAGTTTGAGGTCGTTCAGCAGGACGCTCCAGACCCGGTTCCGCACGTCGATGTGGGAGACCAACGTGTTCCGGGCGACAGGCAAGTAAACCGACTCGCGCCAACGGTGGTCATACACCGCCGCGATACCGCTCCAGATGCGGGTGAGCAGTTCACTGACGAGCAGTTCGTCGAGCATCGGGGTGATGGCGGGCCAGTTGTCGATCGCTTCCTGAGTGGAGCTCAGGCCGCGGCGCCAATCGGCCATCATTTTCCACCAGGACGACTGCCGTTCGCGGGACGCGTCCCAGTATTCGGCCAGTGCGGCATCGGTGATCAACCACGCGCGTCGAACGAGTTTCGGGCTCTCCAGGGCAAGTTTCGCCGCCAGTTCGGCGGCCTCATGAATGTGCATGGCGAAACCCTCGGGGAATAGACGGATGGAATGAGACGAAGGTGGCCGAGAAGACTCGCAAGCCCGAGGGGACAAAGGCTTGCGAGGCCGCACGACCCAGCCGGCGGCGTTTCACCCAATCCTAGGGTGGTTGACGCTCGCTGACGGGAAAACAGCTATATGCAAACCTCGTGCCAAGGACTGCGAAGACCCTGTTGAGGCCGTGACAAAGTCATGTGGCGATGGGGATTACGGCTAATCGGCGTTTTTTTTCGCCAAGTGGCGCAAATGTTTTAAGGTGTCGCCAATCCACAGCGCGCTGGCGCGCTGTGGCGAAAAGCCGTCAACGGCGCCCCTTGTGACGCGGGGCGCGGCTGGCATACAACCAGTGTCCATGAATTCGCTTTTCGGGTGCCGAGCCGCATGACCGCCACCGCTCCCGCGTCCGAGCCTTCCGAGGCGGCGGTGATCGAGCCGCACGATCCGATCGGCGCCTTGCGCGAACCGCCTTTCCGCCGCTTCGTGACCGGAAACTTCCTGGCGTTGCTCGGTTCGCAAATGCAGGCGACGGCGGTGGGCTGGGATGTGTACGAGGTCACCGGCAAGACGCTCGATCTAGGCTTGGTTGGGCTGGCGCAGGTGATTCCCGTGCTGTTCTTCGCCATTCCGGCGGGAAATGTCATCGATCGCTATTCGCGGCGGAATGTGATTTTGGCGGCGACCGCGGTGCTGATCGGCTGTTCGCTCGCCTTGGCCTACGCCTCGCGGATCGGAGCTGGCACGGCGATGATTTTGCCATGCCTGTTGGTGAACGGCTTGGCACGCACGTTTCTGCAGCCTGCCAAATCGTCGTTGATACCGACGCTCGTTCCCCGTTGGCGATTCGCCAACGCGGTGACGTGGAGCACGTCGAGTTTTCAGTTGGCGACGGTGATTGGGCCGGGAATTGGCGGTTGGGTGATCGCCTATTGGGGACAGGCGACGTGGGTCTACCTGATCGACGCCGGCTTCACGCTGTTCTTCCTGTTGCAGGTCGCTCGGTTACCGCCGTTGCCCGCCGCCGCGCACCGTGAACCGGCGACGTGGCGTTCGGTGTTGGGTGGCGTCGAGTATGTTTGGCGGACGAAGTTGGTGCTGGGCGCGTTGGCGCTGGATATGTTCGCCGTGCTGTTGGGCGGGGCCACGGCGTTGCTGCCGGTGTACGCCAAGGACATTTTGCTGGTGGGACCGACGGGACTTGGGGCGTTGCGCGCCGCACCGGGGATCGGGGCGCTGGTCGTGTCGCTCGCCCTGCTCGCGTTGCCGCCGATGCGTCGCGCGGGGAGTGTGCTGTTGTGGTCGGTGGCCGGATTTGGCGTGGCGACGATTGTGTTTGGCGCGACCAGGAATTACCCCGTGGCCTTGGCGATGTTGTTTCTGACGGGGGCGTTGGACATGATCAGCGTCGTGATCCGGCATACGCTGGTGCAAACCTGGACGCCCGACGCGATGCGTGGCCGCGTGTCGTCGGTGAACAGCCTGTTCATTGGCATTTCGAATGAGCTGGGAAGCCTGGAATCGGGCTTGGTTGCGCACTGGTTCACTCGACAGAACGACGTGGCCTTCGGGCCGACGGTGTCGGTGGTGAGTGGCGGGATCGGGACGTTGGTGGTCGTGCTGCTCACGGCGGTCCTCGTTCCTTCCATGCGCCGCTACGACCGACTGACCGACGGTCCCGCGAAGACGGACGACCGGTGAGTTGCCGCCGACGAACGTTTTTCACCGCCGGAAATGGTTGCCGTGCCGCCGGCGGTGGCGAAGGTGGTTGCCAGCGAGCGGTTGGCAGCTAACAATGCGTGCGATTGGCGCCGGTTGATGCGATCGCGATACCACAAGTTGGCGGCGGATCGCGGCGGCGCGCGTTTTCCTCCAAGGGTTGGTCGAGTTCCTTTCTAGCTGGGAGTTGATTCCTATGAATCGATGGTGGAGTGGATTGGCGGCGGTGGCGATGGCGGTTTCGATGGCGGGCGGCTTGGTCGCCGCCGACAAGGGCGAGAGCGTGTTGAAACACAAGATGAAGACGTTGGCCGGCAAGGACGTCGATCTGAGCCAGTACCAGGGCAAAGTGGTGCTCGTGGTGAACGTGGCGAGCCGCTGCGGCGCGACGCCGCAGTACAAGGGCCTGCAAGCGATGTACGAGAAGTACAAGGGCGAGGGCTTGGTGGTGCTGGGCGTGCCGTGCAATCAATTCGGCAAGCAAGAACCGGGCTCGGCCGCCGAGATCTCGGAATTCTGCACCTCGAAGTACAACGTGACCTTCGACATGCTGGAAAAGGTGGACGTCAACGGCGAAAACGCCTGCTCGTTCTACAAGGAACTGACCGCTGTGGACACGAAGCCGAAGGGAGCCGGCCCGATTGGCTGGAACTTCGAGAAGTTCATCATCGGCCGCGATGGCAAAGTCGCGAGCCGCTTCGGCACCCGGGTCGCGCCGGAAGACGCCGATCTGATCAGCGCCGTCGAAGCCGCCTTGAAGAAGTAAGGCTTCGCCGCGAATTCGCTCTCCTTACCGGTAGCGATGACCTCTTAGCAACTCGCATGCCCCGCACGTTTCCAACGCTGCGGGGCTTTTTTTT
>CAIXSC010000908.1 GCA_903921945.1 uncultured Planctomycetaceae bacterium | reverse complement strand
CCTGGCACGACTGGGCGTGAAGGCCGATGGATTCATCGCATTGATACGGGAAATGAAGGAGTTCGGCGGAGTGGCGATGGGCAGTGCCGCCGCAATGGAAGCGGAGGCGCGGCGTGTGGGGCATAAGTGGCTACATAATACGCATAAAATGGACGACGTGTTTCGTTAGCTAGAGTTTCGTGTAGCTGGAAGGGCATCTCACAAGAACGCGAGTCAGGTGGCGTATTCCGAGCATCCCGCGAAGATCGCCCCTATCTATTGAGCTCTTCCAAAGAACAATCGCGAACCCCGCGGCAGGCCTCCCCCGTTAGGCGACGGAAACCATCCGGCAGCGCCTCAGGACGGGTATTTTTCCCCGACGTTGTCGGGTTCTGACATCTACCGCCGGCTCATCGCTTTGCGGCGTCGTCGAATGGTCTACGGGCCGTCGTCGGCTTGCCCAATCTGCGCAGAACCGCTCGTCTCGCGGTGATTGATCAATGCGCGGCAGGTACGCTTAGTTCTACCGTTCACGCCAATCTGCGTGAACCTCGCAAGCCACGCAAATTGCGAATTCCCCCGGGCCACTCTTTCAGCCATCCGTGCTAGCAATTCGTGCCAGGCACGATAGCAATTCGTGCCAGGCACGATAGCAATTCGTGCCAGGCACGATAGCAATTCGTGCCAGGCACTATTCGATCCCCAGTCACCATCCCGCCTAAAGCCCGCAAGTCGCGCATAGCACGCATCTTTCCGGGTCGTCTTTGGGCAGTTGGTGCCAGGCACTTTCCTCTCTTCTGTTCGATTTCGTGCCAGACACTATTCGATCCCGAATCACCATCCCAGCCAAACCACGCACGTCGCGCACACCCCGCATCCTGCCAGGTCGTCTTTGGGCAGTTGGTGCCAGGCACTTTCCTCTTCTTCTTTTGGGCAGTTGGTGCCAGGCACTTTCCTATCTCTCGGGCGGCGGCTGCCAACTGGTCGCGTCGTCAATCAACAAAGAGAAACTCGTTGCTGGCCAGCAACGATTGCGCAAGCCGCGTCCAGGACTCGGATTCCGCCAAACCGCGTTGTTTCATCGCCGCCAGATAACGCAAGCCGGCCTCTCGTTCCATCGATTCGGCGGGCCGGCTGAATGCCACCGCGTAGAGCATGTCGAGTCGCTCGACGTCCGTGGAAGGCGCCTGACGCAGGATGCGGTCCGCGAGCGCCTCGCTCCGCTTTCTGAGCAACGGGTTGTTCAACGTGAACAGTTGCTGGAGCGGAGTGGTGGTCGGTTCCCGCGTGGGACTATGAGCCACCGGGTCGGGAAAGTCGTTCAATCGCAGAATGTCCGCCAGTTCACGGCGTTTCACCAAGCCATAAACCGTGCGGCGGCGGTTCGCAGTGTCGGTCAAATCGGCTGGAGGTCCGCCAAGCCGTCCATCGAGATCATCGGCGACGGCGAGCATCGCGTCGCGCCACGCTTCCACATCAAGCCGGCGGATCGGCATTCGCCATAACCAGTCGTTGTCCGGATCGATTTCCTGGTGGGCCGCGGTCGGGTGGCTGCTTTGTCGGTACGTGGCGGAACCGACCAGTTCCCGTCGCAACGCCTTGGTCGACCAGCCGGTCGCGATGTACCGCCGGGCCAGCTCATCCAGCAGGTCGCCGTGGGCCGGCCGAGCGGTTTGCAGGCCGAAATTGCTGGGCGTCGTCACGAACCCGCGGCCGAAATGGCGCCACCACAGGCGATTGACCGCGACTCGAGCGGTCAATGGACCGGCCGCCCCCACAATCGACTCGGCCAGCTCCCTGCGTCCACTCCCTTGGACAAAACGCGCGGCCGGCTCGGGCGCGAGTACCGTGAGAAAACGTCGGGGAATCAACGTACCGGTCTTGTTGGGATTGCCGCGAATCTGAACGGCAAGGTCGAGCGGCTCCGGGCGGTATTCGAGCTTCGTTCGGTTCGGACCGTCGGGAAGCACGTGGAGGCTGGCGTCGGCAATCCCAAATGCGGGCGGCAGTTCGAAGTGCGGTGTGGCCTTGAGTTGCTGGATTTCGGTGGACAGAGCCGCGATCCGCGCGTCGTCGCCGGGTTCGGCCGGTTTGCGTCCCCGCAGTTTGCCGAGCTCAGCCTCCAATTCTTTCACGCGTTTGCGAGCGGTGGCGGCAGCGGCGGAGACAGCCGCATCGACCACGGCCACATCTTGTTGGCGAATGTTCGCGAGCACTCCGGCGAGCGCGTAATAGTCTTGGGTCGAGACGGGGTCGAACTTATGGTCGTGGCAGCGAGCGCAGGCCAATGTAAGTCCCAGGAATGTCGCGCCGATCGCTTCGACTCGCTCTTCCCACTCGTCAGCGACAATCTGTTTGATCACGCCCGGCTCGAGCTTCAATTCTTTCCAGTACGAAGGGCTTAAGCCGAGAAACCCCAAGGCGGCGTTGTCCGCTGGCTGGGCTTCAGGCAGGAGATCGGCCGCCAATTGACGGCGAATGAAGTCATCGTACGGCAAGTCGGCGTTTATGGCCGAGATGACCCAGTCGCGATAGTGATACGCCCGGGCCTCGCCTTCGCGCCACGATTCGGGAATATCGCAATAGCGGGCCAGATCGAGCCAATATCGGCCATGCCGTTCGCCGTGTCGAGGCGAAGCGAGCCAGCGGTCCACGAGCCGTTCATACGCATCCGGCGCCGCATCCGCAACGAACTCGGCGGCCTCTTCCGGTGTCGGCGGCAGTCCCAGCAAATCAAACTTGAGGCGGCGGACAAGTTGGGCTCGCGGCGCGGCCGGCGACGGGGCGAGTCCCTTTCCCGGCAACGCGGCCCGAATGTGAACATCGATCTGCCCGCGCGGCGCTTCAACCGACTCGCCGCGACCGGCCGCCATCGCCCGTGCCCAAGCGTCGTAGTCGGCTTGCCGCGAGGTCAGCGGTTGAAAGGCCCAGTGTCGGCGACCGGCGTCCCAATCAATTCCACGTTTTTGACTCGCCGCCGTCGAAGCTTGGGGAAACAGCGCGCCTCGCCGCACCCATTCGATCAAGTCGGCGATTTCCCGCTCTGGAAGTTTTCCCGACGGCGGCATCTCGATCTGGCTGCTCTCGAACTTGATCGCCTCGACCAGCAAGCTTGACGCTGGATCGCCCGCAACGACCGCCGGCCCCGTTTCGCCTCCTTGAAGCACGCTTTCGCGGCTGTCGAGCCGCAAGGATCCGCGGCGTTTGCCGTCGTCCGCGCCATGGCATTCCCAACAGCGCTGGGCCAGGATAGGCCGGATTCGCTTCTCAAAGAATTCGTCATCCTCGGAGGAACCCGCCGCCATGACGGATTGACCAGCCGACCCAACCGCCCATAGAGCCAGGCACCCCAAGACCGCGAGCGATCGCCATACGCGCCCGCCAGTAACCGGCCCGCTGCAAGCCTGCTCGCCAGCATTCGGCCATCTCCACCCCAGCCCGAGTACGACCGAATTCCCTGCCGAATTCCGCGCCGAGATCCGTGTCGAACTCCGTGTCGAACTCCGTGTCGAATTCCCTGCCGAATTCCCTGCCGAATTCCGCGCCGAGATCCGCGCCGAATTCCGTAACGAGTTGCCCCGGCGCGTCACGAATTCCGCACCGCTGTGCCTACCGCTGTTCCTACCGCTTTTGCTGGAGATTCGGCACCAGGCTCCGAGGGCTGACCATGCTTGGCGCCATAGCGGTCGGGGGCGTG
>CAIXSC010000907.1 GCA_903921945.1 uncultured Planctomycetaceae bacterium | reverse complement strand
TGCGTCTTGCGCATAGCCGTCGAGTAATGTATAACTGGTGTGCAACACAGCAGTTGTCCCACTCAATTCGGTGGCTAGTGGCTAGTGGCTAGTGGCTGGTTGCTAGTTGCCAGTGGCTGGTGGCTGGTGGGTCGTTGTTTGTTGTCCTTCGGTGGGTGCCCGCTTGGGAGGGGCGACTGCCTTTCAGAACGTTCCCGGTCCTGCTCGACGGCCAGTCCATCGACATTGATCATCTCCCGTTACCTTCATCCTTCATCCTTCATCCTTCCGCCTTCCGCCTTCCGCCTTCAGCCTTCCGCCTTCAGCCTTCAGCCTTCAGCCTTCAGCCTCACACGGATTCCTACCGTTGCACGCGGCCGCTGGCGTTGCCTTTCATGAGGGCCAGCACTTCGTCGCGGGTGACATAGTTGAAATCGCCTTGGATCGAATGCTTCAGGCAGCTCGCGGCGACGGCGAACCGCAAAGCGGCGGCCGGGTCGCCTTGGAACTCGGGATGATTGAGTCCGTACAGCAGGCCGGCGGCGAACGAGTCGCCACCGCCCACGCGATCAACGATGTCGCGGATCTCGTAAGGTTCGTAGCTGCCCGCGGCATTGGTGGGGGCCAAGTACGCTCGGTCGGTCGCCCGATCGAACAGCATCGCCCCCCAGTTGTTGTGGTCGGCGGACAAACTTTCGCGGAGCGTGATCGCGACACGGCTCGCTTGCGGGAAGCGACGGCAGATTTCCCGTGCCACCTGTTCGTAGCCGGCCGTGTCGAGTTGCCCGCGGGCCACATCGGAATGCGGAGCGTGAATCCCCAGGACATCCGCCGCATCCTCCTCATTGGCAATCACCACGTCGATATGCTCAAGCACCGCGGTCATGCATTCGCGGGCCAGCGCCGCCGGAGCGGTGCCGGGCCGCCAGTTCCAGAGCTTCTTGCGGAAATTCAGATCGCAGGAGATCGTCACGCCAGCCGCTCGCGCTTGCTTGACGAGCGCCAAATTGGTCCGGCAGGCCGTTTCGCTAATGGCCGGCGTGATGCCGGAAACGTGCAGCCACCGAACGCCATCCAGGATGGCGGCAAAGTCGTATTCGGCCGGCTCCGCCAGGCTAACCGCGCTGTATTCACGATCGTAAATCACGGTCGAGCCGCGTTGATTGGCGCCGGCTTCCACGAAATAGAGGCCAAGCCGCCCGGTTTTCCGGTACAGGATTCGATCCACATCGACCCCCAGTCCGCGCAGCGTGGACACGAGGCTGTCGGCGATCGGGTGGCGAGGCAAGGCGGTCACATATCGGGCTTTCATACCGAACAGGGCAAGCGACGCGCAGACGTTCGCTTCACCGCCACCCCACGTGACTTCCACGCGACCGGGGAGCACCTGACGCCAACGCAGCCGATCGGCCGGGCAAAGCCGAGCCATGATTTCGCCGAATCCAAGGAACATTACGGGAGTCCTTTGTTGGTTTCGCCTATTGGTTTCGCCCAACAGCCGCCGGCCTGAGGGCCGGCACGCACACGGGCGGGGCTCACATGTTGGTAAGGTCGTCTTGGGCCGAGCCGCCGATCAACGAATCGAGCGCCCCGGTGATCGCCGCCGCGTGTTCCGCCGAATGCGTGTAGACGCGGCAAATCCGATGGCTGACGGGCAGGCGCTCGAACAGTTGGTTCGCTTGCAGCGGCCGCACGCTCTGCCGCGCCGAATCAAACAAAAAGTTCTGGCCGGCGGCCGGTCCTCGAGTGTGCGGGCGGAAGATATGGCGGGCAATGTCCACTCGCAAGGGCGTGTCGCGGACGGTCGGGGCGAGCGTGCGGCGAATCTGCATTTCCACCAGCCGATGGTCGCTGAAAATGCTGCCGCGCTCCGCATCGGTTTCGCCAAAGACGAGCACACGTTGGCAGGCCATCCGCCAAGGGATGCGGCGTTCCAACAACTGGCGCCAAGCGTCGCCCGCCGCGCGGCGTTCGCTATCGCTCGAGTCGCGGCCCCATCGAGCGGCATCGACCAACAGCGACGACTCGGTGAAATCCCGATACGCATCCAGGTTGTCGGCCGGATTGCCAGGGAACATCCAATCGCGCCCCGCCGTGAAGGCGTCGGCGAGCGACAGGTCGATCGCCCGCACGGTTCGATGGAAATAAATCGAACGGAACAGCTCGGCGCGAACGGCGATGAACCGCAGCAACGCGTCGAACCCGCGGTCGTGAATCGTGAGCCCGCTGTCGGTGAAAAAGCTGTAGTGCAACAACCGGTCGAGATCGAACGCCCGCGGGCTGTAGCCCGACATGTAGGCGTCGCGCAGCACGAAGTCCATGTTGTCGACGGTGTAGATGCCGCTCAGCAGACCGCGAAGCAGACGCAGCCACTGGGGACGGGCACTATCGGTCGGCTCAACGGCCGCTCGCGGGCGCTGAATGAGCCATGCAATCTGGCCCGGATCCAGCCGTTCGTCGGCCCCCAAACGGCCATACGGATTGCGCCGCAGCCCGCGTAGAAGCCCGCCTAGCCGCGTTTCAATGATCTTGGCGCCAAGGGTCTCATGGGTTTCGTGGAAGCGAGCCAAAAAATGTTCGTCGAAAAAATGCCCGAACGGGCCATGGCCAACGTCGTGCAGCAATCCGGCCATCCGCATCAGCGACTCGACATACGGCCGGCTCGGCACATCCGGGCACACCGCGCGCAGGCTGTCGTAGAGCGCCGCCACGGCCCGGCTGGCTAAGTGCATGACACCCAGCACATGCTGAAAGCGAGTGTGTTCGGCCGAGGGAAACACCCACCAAGCGGTCTGCAGTTGGTGGATATGCCGGAGCCGCTGGATCCACGGGTTGTCAATAATCTGGCGTTCGGAGACTTCGTCCACGGCATTCCCGTCATCGCCCGTGAACGCGATGTAGCCGTGAATCGGATCGTGGATGAGGCTTTCGCGGCCGAATGCTTGCATGGGCCGGGATTCTACGCCAAGGCCCGCCGGTTCAAAACGGGGCGGCTTGAAGCGGGCCCCCGCGCGTCCCGGTTCAACGAGCTTTCTTCTTCGCGGCTTCGGCTTGCTTCCGCTCGCGATACTCGGTCAGAATCTCATCCGGCTTTTGCTCGAACAAATCCCGACAGCCGGCGCAGCAAACGTAGTACATCTGGCCCTTGTACGACACTTGGATCGTGCCCAGTCCGCCGGTCACGACACATTCGGGTTGAGCCGCCCCTTTGCCGAACTCGCTGCCCCGCCGCGTATACCCGATCTCCGCCAAACGCGCGTAACGATCACTGATCGCCGAGCGGCGTTCGAGCAACATCACCAACCGATCACCGCTGGCGACCACGCGCAGCGAAACCCGCTGCGGCGCGTCCGCGGGCGCTTGCGGATCCGCGGTGGTCGCCGTCACCGACCCGTCCTCGGCAATCTCGCCAATGTATTTCACCTCGCGACCGCTCGCCGTTTTCGCGACCAGCTCCACCGACTTCGCCGTCGCCCCCGGCTGAATCGAACCAGAGACAAAATATTTGCCGCGTGCGACGGTGAACTGCAAGGACGCTTTCGCCCCCTCAAATCGCCATACCCAGGCCGACTCCTCCGTCCAACCGCCGTCGGGACTTCCCCGTCGAATCTGCCCCGCCCCACGCCACTCGCCCACCAATCCCTGTAGCGGCTGCAACGCCTTGCGTGCCGTGCCACCTTCAGGGGCCGCACCTTCAGGGGCAGCAGCTTCGGCCGCGAAGCTCGTTGTCGAGCCCGCCCCATCGAACCAAGGACTGGCGAACCCCACCCACGCCGCCAGCGCCATCGCCGCCAAGGCCATCGAGCCGCGTGCCATCGAGCCCGGTGTCATCGCAGCCGGTGTCATCGCAGCCGGCGTCAACGCTGCCGATGCCAGCGCTGCCAACGCGAACGGGCCCGCTGACCGCGGGTTCCGAACCCGACGCTCTGGCCGGCGGTCGCTGATCGATCCGATCTCCAAACTGGGTCCACAGGTAAGTCGACGCATTGCTCAGCTCCCGCTTACTGCGTTCCTGGAAATCGCCTAGGTGGCGCCTTCGGTGCGAAGCACATCGGCAACCAACCGATCGTCGATGCCGCCCACCAGCTCCACATGCCCTAATCGCGTGGGCAGCACGAACCGCAACCGACCGTGCTCCACCTTTTTATCCCGTTGCATGGCGGCAATCAAATCGGCCGTGTGGAGCGGCGGCAGAATAATCGGCAGGTCGAGCGCGGCGAGTAATCGCCGCTGCCGATCGGTAAGTTCCGCTGGCACTCTTCCGAGCCGCTCGGCCAACCGCGACGCGCAGACCATGCCGATCGAAACCGCCTCGCCGTGCAGGTAGCGATCGTACCGCGTCACCGTCTCGATCGCGTGGCAAAACGTGTGGCCGTAATTGAGAACGGCGCGGAGCCCCGTTTCCTCGCGTTCGTCCTGTCGCACCACGTCGGCTTTCAGTTGGCAACACCGCGCGATCACCCGCCGCAACAGTTCGGGATCGCGGGCCCGCAGCGAGTCGATGTTGGTTTCCAACAACTCGAAAAACGACGGGTCGAGGATCACGCCATATTTCACGACCTCGGCCAGACCGGCGGCGTACTCGCGCGAAGGAAGCGTGTCAAGCGTCTGGGTGTCGATCAGCACCCCGCTCGGCTGCCAAAACGCTCCCACCATGTTTTTGGCGTCCGGCAGGTTCACTCCAACTTTCCCGCCAACGCTGCTGTCCACATGGGCGAGCAGCGTGGTGGGAATCTGCAAAAACCGCAGTCCCCGCGTGTACGTCGCCGCGACAAAACCGGCCAAGTCGCCGATGACCCCGCCCCCCACCGCCACGACCAGCGTTTTTCGATCGGCCTGGGCTCGCACCAACGCTTCCCAGCATTCGAACACTCGGGCCGGCGTCTTCTCGGTTTCACCTGCC
>CAIXSC010000906.1 GCA_903921945.1 uncultured Planctomycetaceae bacterium | reverse complement strand
GTGGATGGCGGAATGGCGTTTCGCGCCGCGGCGGCTGCGGCCAAACATTTGGCATCGAAGCCCCGGGAGAGGGTCGGATTCTATTTGAGCGAAGGCTGGAACGCCGGTTTGCTCGAGCACGCGGTGAGCGGCTCGATGACCGGCTGCCAGGGACAGGACCTCTATCGAGCGGAAAAGAAACGCCATCCGATCGGCGAAATCGCTTGGCACGGGATTGGCGCGGAATCGCTGCAGGCGGGCCGCATTGTCGGCGAGAGCATCAGCCTGACCCGGCGGCTGGTCAACGAGCCGCCCAACGAAATGTACCCCGAATCGTTCGCGGTCGCGGCGGCTCGGGTCGCCGAGGAATGCCACTTAAAGAGCGAAATCTGGGATCGCGATCGCTTGGCGGCCGAACGGTGCGCAGCGCTGTTAGCAGTCGCCCGCGGATCGATTCGGCCGCCGCGGTTGGTAATCCTGGAGTACCAAGGAGCCGCGCCCGACGCGCCGCTGCTGGCGTTGGTCGGCAAGGGCGTCACTTTCGATTCGGGCGGGCTGTCGCTCAAGCCGCACGGAGCGATGGACAATATGAAATGCGACATGGCCGGGGCCGCCACCGTGCTCGGCGCGATCCGCGCGATCGCTCGACTTAAACTGCCCGTGAACGTGATTGGGCTGTGCGGGCTTGTGGAAAATATGGTCAACGGGGACTCGTACAAACTGGGCGACGTCATCAAGGCCCGAAATGGCCGAACGATCGAAATCCTGAACACCGATGCCGAAGGCCGAGTGGTGTTGGCTGATGTGCTGGATGTCGCCGTCGAGCGGAATGCGGCCCGCATCGTCGATCTTGCCACCCTTACCGGCGCCTGCGTCGTCGCGCTTGGCCGCGACACGGCCGGCGCGATGTCCAACGACCAAGCTTGGTGCGATCAAGTGATGGGCGCCGCTCGCGCGATGGGCGAGCCGGTCTGGCAACTGCCGATGTGGCCGGAATTCAACGACGATATCAAGAGCGAAGTCGCGGACATCCGCAATATCGGCGATGGCCGTTGGGGCGGCGCGATCGCTGGCGCGAAATTCCTCGAGGAGTTTGTCGCTGGCAAACCGTGGACGCACCTCGATATCGCCGGTCCCGCCTTCCTGGAAAAACCGAAGCCGTGGATCGACCTGGGCGGCAGCGGCATGTTCGTCCGCACGCTCGTCGAACTCGCCAGACGCTTCGCCGCGTCGACTTCGTAACGACGTTCCGAACGATAACCCGATGGAGCCTCGCCGATGTGGGCCACTTTCGTCGTCTGCGCCGTGGTGGGCGGCACCGTACTTGCCTGTCAGTTCATACTGTCTGTCATGGGGATGGCCGGCCACGAGGTCGACATCCCCGACGGCGACGGGATCCACGGTGACTCGATCCCCAGCGATGGAGTCGTTGGGCACGATGTGGATAGCGGCGGTGTCGGCCACACTGGCGCCGGCGGTTCGGCGGCCGGCGGGAATGTGGACGCCGAATCCGGCCACGATGCGGGGGGCCATCACGGATCGACGTGGCTCTTCGGCATCCTGTCGTTCCGCACGGCCATCGCCGCTTTGACTTTCTTTGGACTTTCCGGGTTGGCGAGTTTGTCGGCGGGCCTCGCAACCAGTTCAACCCTGACGATCGCGATTGCCAGCGGATTCGGCGCGATGTTGCTGGTCCATGCGGTCATGCGGATGTTTTCCAAGCTCGCCGAAGACGGCACAATCCGCATCGCCCGCGCCGTCGGAGTGGAAGCTAAGGTCTACGTGCCGATCCCCGCGAACGACTCGGGCCGTGGCAAAGTGCAACTGAGGCTGCAAGAGCGACTGGTTGAGTATCCCGCGGTCACGCGTGGGCAACGCGCGTTGAGAACCGGTGCTAGAGTTCGTGTAGTCGCCGTCCGTGGGGGGGACCTGCTTGAGGTTCGCTCGCTGGAGGACGAGGAAACCGCCTGAGCCAGCTGTTCGTCCGCGTTGCCCGCCAAGGGACGCGGATCGAAGTTCCTCGCGCACGGTGCGCGAGGCGCGGTCAAGGCGGAGCGACGCCAACCACCGCCGCGAGGGCTCTGCGCCATGCTAGCGACGCCGTTGTTCGCCGATTCGACATTCTTTTATGTACTCTTGATGATCGTGGCGGTCGCCGCGATGTTCTTCATGTTTGTGGTCCTGCTGCTGAAGCAGTACCGCCGGTGCCCCAGTAACCGGGTGCTGGTCATCTTCGGCAAGACGGGCCGAGCCGGTTCGGCGGCGAAGACGATTCACGGCGGCGCGGCGTTCGTCGTTCCCCTGGTGCAGGATTACGCATACCTCAGTCTCGAACCGATCCAGATCGAAGTGCCGTTGCGCGGCGCTTTGTCGGCCGAGAACATCCGCGTTTCGGTCCCCAGCGTCTTCACGGTGGCGGTCGACACGAGTCCCTCCGTCATGCAAAACGCGGCCGTCCGCTTGCTTGGATTGTCCGTCAACGAGATCCGCAAGCAGGCCGAGGAAATCATCTTTGGCCAACTGCGCCAAGTGATCGCGTCGATGCATATCGAAGAGATCAATCGGGATCGGGACAAATTCCTGTCGCACATCCAAACGTCGTTGGAACCCGAACTGAACAAGATCGGTTTGCAATTGATCAACGTGAACATCACCGATATCACGGATGAGTCGGGATACATCGACGCGATCGGCCAAAAGGCGGCGTCGGAAGCGATTCAAAAAGCCCGCGGCGATGTGGCCGACAACTTGCGGATGGGTGAAATCCGCGTCGCGTCCGCCGACCGCGATAAGTCGATCCAGGTCGCCGAAGCGCGTAAAGAACAGGCGATCGGCACGCGCGCCGCGGAACGCGAGCAGGCGGTCCGCATCGCTTCGCTGGAAAAGGAACAGATCGTCGGCGAGAAACAGGCCGCCTTCGAACGCGAATCGCAGGTGAAGACCGCCGAGCAGCAAATGCGTATCCAAGTGGCCGAAGCCGACGCCCAGGCAATCTCCGGCGAAAACCTCGCCCAAGCCAAGGTCGTCGCCTCGCAAGCCGAACTGGCGGTAAAGCGGGCCGAAGCGTTCCAAATCGGAGAAACCCGGAAGAAGGAAGCCGAGGCGGCGGTGCTCGAAGCCCAAAACCGCGCGATGGCCAAAGCGGCCATGGCCCAAGCCGAACGGGCCGAACAGGAGCAGCGAGCGGCGTTGGAAGCGCCGGCGAAAGCCCAAAAGGCGAAACAAATCGTCGACGCCGAGGCGGCCGCCGAGACACGCCGCCTGCAAGCGAAGGCGGAAGCCGACGCCATCTTCCTCAAGCTGGACGCCGAAGCCCGCGGCAATTTCGAAATCCTGGCCAAAAAGGGCGAAGGTTTGAAACGCATCGTCGAAGCGTGCGGCGGCTCGAAGGAAGCGTTCCAGCTCTTGATCCTGGAACATCTCGACAACCTGGCGGACGCGTCCGCGAAGGCGATTTCGAACATCAAATTCGACAAGATTGTCGTCTGGGATGGCGGCGGACAAGG
>CAIXSC010000905.1 GCA_903921945.1 uncultured Planctomycetaceae bacterium | reverse complement strand
GGCTCGATGCGCAGAACAACTTCGCCGTTTTGAAACAGCCGGACCGTGCCGTTCGATTGACTGACGGCGACCGATACCGCTGAGGTGACTTTGGTGATGGCGGCGGCCGCCCAGTGGCGGGAACCAAGTCCCTTGGAGAGCGTCAGGCTAGCGTGGCCAGCATCGATCAACTGGCACGCCTTTTCGACGACGCCATCCGCCGAGACGATGAAAGCGCCGTCGAGCGGAGCGATCTCCTTGAGCGCTTCGCGAACTTTGCCGTCCCGCAATGACCGTTCCTTGCGGCTGTAGCCCTTCACCGGATCGAAGCCGGCGGGATGCACGTGGGTGAGGACGCGGCGAGTGTCGCCGACGACGAACAGCGTGCCGACCGGAGTTCCCTCGCGGCCCTCACGCCCGATTTCGATCGCCAAATCGACGACCGACTTGAGCACTTCCAGCGGAACATTGGTGACGAGCCGTTTGAGGTCGCGGGCAGTGAGCCGCCCCAGATGCTCTTCCAAGTGGATGTAACTGAGCGAGTCCATCCGGCCCGTTTCAAACGCGCTGTAGATCGCCACCACCGCGGCCCCGGGAAGCAGCACCTCGTTGGCGACCGCGAGCAACAGGGCCTGGGTGAGTTTTTCCACTTCGGCTTCGTTGCCCATTTCCAGCACGACACTCGGGATGCCGGCAGCGGCTGCTCCCTCGATGGCGTCCCGCGTGTCGCTCGCCACAACCACCTTCACGCCGCTCGCCGCCTCGGCAAGCGCGGGCCAATCGAGCGGCTCGTCGAGCAGCAACAGCAGCGAGTCGGCGTCGCTAGACTCTACCCATTGACGGGCCATTTTGACGAGGCCGGCGAGGTGAGTGTCTAAACGGCCGGCTTTCATAGGGCAGCGATCCCGCGGCTCAGGGGCGGATAAGGAACGGCCGCCCGACCTTCGCCCATGCGATCGCCGCGCCGTCCAAACGTCGCGGCAATGGTAGGCCGTTTCCCCCGAACGAGCAACTATCGAACCAGCGGTTTCGTCGGATTTCGCCGAGCGAAGATCGCTTCGCGACTGCCCGGCTTGTCCCCGAAACGCCGCTCGGCGTAGAGCGCCAAGGCATGGAGACCATGGCCCCGTGGACCGATCTCCCACTTCACGCCATTCCGCATTCCGTACTCGAAAACCGATGTCAGGTGGTCGACAGCTTGAATCACCCGAGGGTCATCCAGTTGGTCGGCGGGCAACGAGCACACGAGCCATTCGAGCATATGGCCGGTCGTCTCCAAGTGCCTTTTGATTTCCCCCGTGTCGCCCCGGCCGGCGAACCAATTGGTGCTGAAACTGCCATCCGAGTTTTGCAGCTTGAAAATGTACTCGTGGTACGCGTGGACGAACTTCCGACCCCGCAGCCACTGGCCTTCGAACGGCTCGTTCAGCTTCGTCCGCTTGTTCACCGCGTAGCTAAAGCCCGTCATCCGGTGCGTGCCGCCGCACGCCGAGCCGACGACCGGCTGGGCGAGTTCTTCCTTGATCAGCTTTGGGATACTCCACTCCTCGCCGATATCGCTCTTCCAGGTCGCGTCGGTCTTCAGATAGTGGGCCAAGCCGATCAGCTTGAACGTCAGCTCGGTGCGGGTGCGACAAGTTTCCTTTTCCGACTCGATCAAGTCGGCCACAGTGAAGTCGCGACCTTCAACCTTGATCGGGAAGTCGGTGCGAACTCGAGATTGGGCGAGCATGGCGAGGAACTGGCCGGCATGGCCTTGCACGCCGACGCCGATATCGACCCGCAGTTTGCCGTTTTCCAGGTACATGAGCCGCTGCCCGCGGCAGGCGTTGTTGTAGCACAGCCAGCCGATCGCGTTGACCTTTTGATCCTGGTTATAAACCTGGGTGTCGACACCAAACGCGATCAACGCGTGCATGATGCCCCACGGACTGTAACTGTTGACGCTGATCGGTTCGTTGTAGTACCACGACAACGTCTTTCGCACGCGGTCGCGCAGTTCCAGCAATTCGGGGGTCAGGTCTTGTTCAAAGGTCGGCACCGCCACGGCATCCGGCGCGCTGCCGAGCGTCCGCGGTTCCTTCGCATCCTTGGGTGGGGCGGCTTTGTTTTCATCGTTCTTCGCCGAGTTCTCGTCCGCAACCGGCCGGTCATCGGAAGTGCGTCGCGGCGTGACCAGCGGGGCGGGCTCGGCCGCGGCCTCTCCCTTGGCAGCCGAACCGTCCACACCGTTGGGACTGGGCTTGTCCGTGGGCTTCTCCGCCGGCGGAGTCGCATCCTCGGCCGACGGCTCGGTCGCGTCTTCCGAAGTTTTCGCGGAGTCCTTCCGATCGTTTGCGGTTTCCGCGCTAGGTTTCTCATCCGTCGGGCCGCGATCGGCGGGCTTTTCCGCCGGCGGTTGCAAATCGGCCGTCGTGGCTTTGGACTTCACGTCGATCGCGCTATCCGCCGACTCGGCCGGTTCGCTGCCCGATGTCTCTTCTTGAGCCAGAGCGGCGGCATCCGCCGCCTTGGCGGCTTCCGCATCTTGCTCCGGAGCGACCGTTTGCGGGGCCGGCGACCCTGCCGACGAGACATCCTGGGCACCGCCGACCTGCCCGATCCGCACGGTCGGTTTGGGTTTGGCTTCCTCTCGGATTCGCACCGACAAAATCGGCGCGCCGTCGCGAGTCGCCTGCCGCGGCTCTCGCTCCAAAGATGCGGGGCGGTTGGACTGGGCGAGCGCCAGTTCCGCGATTAGCGCTGGGGCCGCAAGCGCAGACGCGCAGGCGAGAACTCGCAAAGACACGTTGATCCGAGTCATAGAAGAGTTTGCCGGTAAATGGATGGACGACATCAGCGCGCAGATCGCGCCTCAGGGAATACCTGGAATATCGTCGCCACTTCTGCGAAAGATGAGCGCGATCGTAACGGAGTTGCCAATTGCGGCGATTGCGCGGCCGATTCCAGCCCGCGGCGACCGCTCGCCATCCGCGAAAGGCTGCGGGTCCGGCATCTTGATGCGTGCCAGCGGTCGCCGTGAAGGCACGCGCAGGCACCTTGGTCAACTCGGGGGAAGTGGGAAGGTAGGCCGCGAGGAGGCCTGCGCCTACCGGAACAGCGAATAGAAGCGATCGGCGATGGAAACGGGCTCGGCCGGCCGAGCTTGGCCGCTCGCAATGTACTCGCGCCACGCCTTCACATCGCTGCCCAGATTTCGCCCCGTTACCGCCTCAAGCGATTCGGCACAGCGCCGTTGCAGGGCCGGATCGGGGTCTTCCAACGCGACCGCCAACGTCTGGATGGTGGCCTCGCCCGGGAATGCTCGCAGTTCGCGGGCGGCAGCCAAACGCACATCCAGATGGGTATCGGAGTTGAGGAAGTTGGCCAGCATCTCGGACGATTCGGCCGTCTTCTTCATTCCCCAGGCACGGCAAGCGGCGACCCGCACATCCGGCTGTGGATGCGTCGACGCGAATCGAATCGCCTCCAGCGACTGCGCGGAATCGATCGCGCCGAGCGTTTTGACCGCTTGAGTCACTAAAAGCGTGTTCGAATCGCTGCGAATGAGGTCGCTCAGCTTCGCACAGACCATCAGTTCCTCTTGGGTGTCCATCGAGCGGGCTTGTTGCTCCCACTCGCGCATTTCCTCGAGTCGCTGATGGAGCGTCGGACCGAATTTCTCGTCCTTTCGCCATTCTTCGACCAGTACAGGGTTGTAACGTGCCAGGCCGAACGGCCCCTCGGCGCAACCAGTGAATAGACCGAGGCCCAGAACATTGCTCAGGATGGCGGCAAGAACCGCGTAGCCCCGCAGCCACGATGGGGCGCGGACGGCCGCGGCGGATTGCCGCCAAGTTCGCCGCGCGTCATGCAGTCTTCGTGTCACGTCACGGGACTCCCCGGTAAGCTGATACAACTCCGCGACCGCCGAACCAGCCATCGACGCGGCCACCCCAGGTTTGGTCGGACCATAGCAAACGCCTGACAAACGTTCCAGGTCATTAATGCCAGGATCGAGGAACCGAGGAACGGATGGTCGAAGCCCCGCCCGCTCGACGACACGCATGGTCGAGGACGCGCCCGCTCGAGGACGCGTCTGCTCGACGACACGCTGAACGGATCTAGCGGTTAGGGGCAGGGGAGGGGAATGATTGCGAGCGGCACTCGTACCGTTTTGGCGTTGGCCATAGAATGGGGCGGACTTGCCACCCCTTTTCGGAGCTGCTTCGATGGTGGATCCAGCGCGTCATGCGGATGATCGCAACTTCCTCGAATCGATCCTGCGTTACATCCCCGGTTTTCGCGGGTACCTCGAGGAAGAGTACCGTCGCGAGAGCGATTTCTTGTTGCGACAGTGGCTCGCCGACCAGTTGCAGCACGGAAAACGCGGATTGGATGAATACCTTCAGTCGCTCGTGGCGGCCATGAAACTGGACGACCTGCCGGCCTTCGAGCGGGTGCGGGCGAAACTCGACGGCGTCATCGGTGCGATTCGCAGTGCCGAACGGGGATACAGTCCGTTGTTCGGTTTCGTCCGGGTTCGCAGCGAGCAACTGGATCAGGTTTACTTAGCGGACCAGGGGCTGATCGACTTGGTCCACCAACTGGCCGGCCAACTAGAAAAGCTCGGCGCTGCCGACGCGACTCCGTCCAAGTTGGCCGTTCAGTTGATTCAATCGATCGAAGCGCTCGGCAGCCAGTTCCGCCGCCGCGCCGAAATCCTCAAAGGTGTTGACTGACACGGGCTCGGTCGTCCGCGCGTGGGTGGCCGACGGCAGCGGGCCCGGCGAGTTCCCGTGACGGACAATTCGACGAGCTACTCGATTCGACCAGCTACTCGATTCGACCCGCTACTTGATTCGACGAGCTATTTGATTGGACGAGCCACTCGACGAGTGGCCGAGCGAGTTCCTTCCCGCGTTGTTTAAGGGCGATCCATACCATGCGATTGGAAGTCATCGATTTCTTCGACCGAACGGGCAACACGCTTGTCCAACGCGTTCCCGCCGAGGGTTCGGGCGACATCAAGCTGGGCGCCCAGTTGATTGTCCAGGAGAACCAAGAAGCCGTTTTCTTCCGCGACGGCAAGGCGCTCGACACGTTCGGCCCCGGCCGCCATACGTTGACGACGATGAACGTGCCGATCTTGACCCGGCTGCTTACGATCCCATGGGAGAAGTCCCCGTTCCAAGCCCAGGTGTACTTCGTCGGGAAGCAGACGTTTCTCGATCAAAAGTGGGGCACGAAGCAGCCGATCACCGTGCGCGACAAAGATTTTGGGATCGTGCGGCTGCGCGGGTTTGGAAAATTCTCGTTCCGTGTGGTGCAAACGACCCAGTTCGTCAACCAGGTCGTGGGAACCTCGGGCAAGTTCACCACCGAGGACGTTTCGGCATGGCTGCGGGATGTGATTGTTTCCAAGCTGACCGACGTGATCGGCACGGCCCAAATCGCGATGCTCGACCTGCCCGCGAAGTTCGAGGAACTCGCGGCCGCCGCCCGGGTCAAACTTTCCGACGACTTCAGCAAGTACGGGCTAGAACTCGTTGATTTCTTCATCAACGCGATCACGCCGCCCGAGGAGGTCCAGCGGGCGATCGACGCCCGGTCGAGCATGGGGGCGATTGGCGACCTTCACGCCTTCACCATGTTTCAGGCGGCTAACAGCATGGCGAAGCTTGCCGAACAAGGCGGGGCCGGCGCCATGGGCGGGAACGCGATGGGCATGGGAATGGGCGCGGGATTCGGCATGCTCATGCCCGCCATGATCCAACAGGCGATGTTCAATGCCGGCCGCCCCATGAACTCGCCAGCCGCCGGCTACCCGGTGCAAGGAACGCCACCGGCCGCCGGCATGGCAGGCGCCGGCCTCGATCTATCGCAGTTGCAACCGTTCGGAACGCCCTTCGGAGGCGCCCCCGCCGTTGCTCGGGATCCCAAGGGCATGTTGCGGTCGGTGGTTCAGGCGAGCGGTTGGGGCCTGCAAGAGCAGGGCGAGTTGTGGACGATCACGGTGCCAGTCAACTCGTTGCGAAAGCAGACAGTGAACGTCGACTTCAGCCGCAAAGGGCAGGGGGGGCATGCGCTGATTGCGTACAGTTCCACATGCGGACCGGCGACGGATCGCAACGCGACCGCCTTGCTGCGATTCAACACGCAATTGGTACACGGCGCGTTCGCGATCATCTCGACGGCGTCCGGCGACATGATCGTGCTGCAAGCGAATCAATTGGCCGACGCCGCCACCGCTTTCGAGATGAACCAAATCATCACCTCGATCGCATGGCAAGCGGACAAAGTGGAAGAGACGCTAGGCGGCGGCGACACGCACTAGCCAGGGCGACAGTCACAGCGCCCGCGCCAAATCGTTAAGCGCCGCGATGCCACGGTGGATCACCGAGTCATCGACGGCGTATGAAATGCGGAAGTGAGTGTCCCGCCGGCCGAAAATGTGTCCCGGAATGACAAGCAGATTGTGTTCGATCGCTTTCGCGGTGAACTCGGTGGCCGTGCCTCGAGGCACTTTAGGGAACGCGTAGAACGCTCCGCCCGGGATGGCCATTTCGTAGTGATCGCGCAGGCCGGCGACCACCAGATCGCGTTTGCGGCGATAGGCGTCCACGTAGCCCGCCATGTCGACATCCATGGCGACCGCGCCCGCCCACTGCGCCGGTTGCGGCGCGCAGACGAACGTGTACTGCTGCAGTTTAAGCATCGTCTGGACGATCTCTTGCGGTCCATGGACGAACCCCAGCCGCCAACCTGTCATCGCATGGCTCTTCGAGAACCCGTCGATCACCAACGTCTGGTCATTGAAGCGGGCGGGCGACACGAACGGCTGGTCGTAGCAAAAAAAGCGGTAGATTTCGTCCGAGACCAGAGCAATGTTGTGCTTGGCCGCCAATTCGGCCAACCCTCGGACCTCGGCTTCTCCCGCCACGGCCCCCGTCGGATTGGCGGGGCTGTTGAACAGGATCATTTTCGTTCGCGGCGTGATCGCCTGGGCGACTCGCTCGGGATCGATCGTGAAGTTGGGGTAGGTGTCGATCAGCACCGGAATGCCACCCGCCATCTTCACCAGCGACTCGTACATGACGAAGTACGGTTCGAAGATGATCACTTCATCGCCCGGATTGATCAATGACCAAATCGCCAAGACCAACCCGCCACTGGTGCCGGAGCTGACGAACACCTTGCGGTCCGCATGTCCGTATTCGGCATCCACGCGCGCCTGCAGTTTGTCGCGGAGCACCGGCATGCCCTGGGTGAGCGCGTAGCCGTTCCGACGGGACTGGATCGCATCGATGCAAGCCGCTTTGACAGGCTCGGGCACATCGAAATCGGGCTGTCCGATCGACAGATTGATCGGATCCTTCATCTTGGCCGCCAGGTCGAACACCTTGCGAATGCCGCTGCTATCGAAAGTCTTGGTTCGGTCGGCGATCCAGGCGTGGGTCATCTTGGCAACAGCACCTGCAAAAAAGGAAAGATTCGGTCCAGGACGCGGGAGACGCGAAACCGGCAGAGCCCATCGCGGAAGGCAGGGAAGGGGAAACAATGGGACGCCACTCAGCCAAGCAACACTCAGCCAGGCAACACTCAGCCAAGCGCCACTCAGCCAAGCAACACTCAGCCAAGCAACACTCAGCTGAGCGTTACACAGCGGAAGCGTCTCTCCGCCCCGAACCTGCCCACCCGC
>CAIXSC010000904.1 GCA_903921945.1 uncultured Planctomycetaceae bacterium | reverse complement strand
GTAATTCGAGAGCTCTTCGTACTCCACCTTCGTGACCTTCGAGTCCTTCGTGACCTTCGAGTCCTTCGTGACCTTCGAGTCCTTCGTGACCTTCGTGGTTGCTCCCACTGAGTCCAGCGGTCAACGCCCAAAGTAGCGAACGACCATTCCGGCGTATGGCCCGTTTCGGTGAACCGCTTTGTTCGCGGCACCTTGTCGATGGTTAGCCGTATCGATTGATTGTCTCCGTCGGCGGTTCTGGCTGGCGGGTTTTCTTGCCGCTGTTTCCGGCGCGATCGCCGGTGCTCGCCGAATCGGATGGCGAGCGTTACGCTATCGCCGTTCGCACTGGCTGTCGCGAAGGTTTTCGCTATCGCTTTTCTCATTTCTTGCGAGGGTTGCTCCATGGCACGGGCGTCGGGTTCATTCGCAGCGTTGATTCGGTCGAGAGGCGTGGATTGGAAGACGGTCGTCCGGGCGCGGATCGGCGCGGCGGCGGCCGTCGTCGCGTTTGGGCTCTCCTATGGGTGTTCGTTTGTTTTGGTGGGCACGGTCGCGGTGGGCATGGTCGCGGTGGGACCGGTCGTTGGAGCGGCCGGGATCGCGGCCGCCGACGAGCCGCTGAACACGCCGCCCGAGGGTTTCGTAGCGTTGTTCAACGGCCGCGATCTCACCGGTTGGAAGGGGCTGGTGGGCAATCCCAAGACGCGGCCGCTGATGAAGCCGGAGGAAATGGCGGCTGCCCAGAAGAAGGCCGACGAGCGGATGAACGCTCATTGGAAGGTGGTCGACGGCACGCTGGTGTTCGATGGCAAGGGCGACAATCTGTGCACGGCCAAGGATTACGGCAACTTCGAGCTGTGGTGTGATTGGAAGATCGAGAAGGGTGGCGACAGCGGCATTTACTTGCGTGGTTCGCCCCAGGTTCAGATCTGGGATACCGAGCATGAGCCTTACTTCAAGCTTGGCGCGGAGAAGGGCTCGGCCGGCCTTTGGAACAACCAGAAGAATGCCCGGATGCCGATCGCGAAAGCGGACAAAAAGGCGGGCGAGTGGAATCGGTTCTGGATCCGCATGGTGGGCGACAAAGTGACGATCAAGCTAAACGGCGTTCTGGTGGTCGACGACACAGTCTTGGAAAACTACTGGGAACGCGACAAGCCGCTCTATCCGCGCGGCTCGATCGAGCTGCAGAATCACGGCAACACGCTGTATTTCCGCAATATCTACGTCAAAGAGCTGCCATAAATCTTCACGAGCAGCAGGAACAACGTCCATAGATTGAGCAGGAAGTGGACAACGACGCCGGGCAGCACACGGCTTGTGCCCCGGTAAAGCCAACCGATTCCCCAGGCGAAGAAGAACAGCGGAATCGGATCGGGGCCATGGTTCGCGTGCGCCAGGGCGAATAGCGCCGCGGTGGCGATGGCGGGCCAGTGTCGCGGTGGACCCGCCGACTGCCGCTCCCACTCTGGCGTTGCCAGGCCAACCAGCCATGACTCTGATGGCATGCCTGGTCGAGCGGCCGTTTGCAACCAGCCTTGAATCAACACGCGGAACTGGAATTCCTCGGTCAGCGGCGCGACGAGCACCGCCGCCACGCCACTGGCCCAGAGGAATCGCGCCTCGGGTTTCGCGAGCACCAGTTCGATGAGCGGGTGCTTCGACGGGAAGAACTGCGTTAACGCGAACTGCATCAGCAGGACGGGCGGGGCCACCATGAGAAAGCCCACCATCCCCAGCCACACGTCCGACCGCCAACGGCTCCAATCGCCTCCCAGCGCGAGCGGATCGCGGTGACGACTCCAGACCCAGGCAATCCCCAATCCCGTGCCCGCAAGCAGCGCTGCCGACCGCAGCCAGAGCAGCGAAACAAAAGCGCCCGGGGCGCGTTGAGCGAGCGTCAGTTCGGGCGACTTGTCCCGAGCGGGCGGCCGCGTGCCACTCGCGTCGCCCGTCTGCGCGGCAACTTCGGCGGGGCGCGGTGACTCGAACGCTTCAAATGCTTCGATAGGAAGCTCGCGGAGCGCCCAGCCTTGGGCCAGCATTTGCGGGAAGAAAACAAACACGAGCACCACGATCAGGTCGAACAGCGACCAGCGAGCGACTGTCTGCGGCTCGCATTGCCGCACCGCCGACAGTGTTGGCAGCCGGCCTCGCAGGAACTGCGTCCAGAGCGCCAAACTGGCGAACAGCATGCCGACGAACAGTCCGTTGACAACTTGCGTCATCTAGTTACCCGTTGTCGTCGTGGTCGCGGCGGCAAGCGTCGTCATGAATGCGGCGGTTCCCATGCGACGACGAAACGCCATTGAACGGTGGCGGGAAAGCGGCCGGCCGCGGCAACCGACGGCGCCCGCGTTGCCCACACACGGCACTCGCTTGGCGAGTTTCCGCTTGGGTCTAGTTCACCCTTCCGCTTGCCCCACTCCCCAGGCGACTCCATCCGCTCGGAGGGAATCCCGCCAGACTCCGCATGGCATTCGGCACCGTCCTCGGCGACGATCCGCAAATTCCCCCTGGCGAACCGCGCCTCGCAGGCATGGTCGCGCGTCGTGGAAATGAACACGACGCGGTAGG
>CAIXSC010000903.1 GCA_903921945.1 uncultured Planctomycetaceae bacterium | reverse complement strand
GGTGTTGATCCGCCAAAACCGCGAGGATCGCTTTCCGCAATCCGTCGCTTGGCTCCGTGCATTCCACCGCCACCAATTGAGTAAAAGCCCCCTTCCAACGTGTCGCCACATGCCAAATTGGTCAGGGTTACTCGACACCGGATCGCTGACTTCCTCGTTCTTCAGTCCCTCAAACGCCAACAAAATGATCCTCGCGCTTTGGGACAATCGGACCTCGCTGGTTCGCGCCGCAGCTATCTCCTGATGCACGCTCTGCTGACGTTCGGTTATCACGACTTTCGCAGCCTTCCCGGTCACTTAAGCTTCCCTCGATGAAGGCGTTTCCGGTAAACTGCCGTAGATGAGACAGGTTCACACTCCAAGCAATCCCAATTCGCTCCGTCGGCACTAGCCAGTTCGAAGACAGGAACCCCCATTTCGCCTTACGAAAGAACTTGCGTTTGCCGCGTGAAAGATGTCGGTTTTTGCTTCAGCGAACTCGAAAAGTCTGGGTTGGCGAGCCGACACTCGCAGGCCGACACTCGCCGGCCGACATCCGCGAGCCGACATCCGCGAGCCGACATCGGGTGGCCTACATCGGCGGATTTATGGCTTGCGGGACTCTGGCTTGCGGGTCTGAGCTTGCTGTCGCGATCAGCGCTTGTGGCGAAGATAGACGTGGCGTCCGAGGTGCGGCGGAAAGACGCGGTGAACGATTACGGGTAGCCGTCGCGTGTGGTACACGTGGCCGTGGGACTCGAATCGCGCGGCTTGCGCGGGCGTCCAGTCGCTTCCTGGGAAACTCCCCCAAACTGCGACTGACAGCCCCAAAACCAACCAGTATTTGCGTACCTTTCGTATCTGCGAATCCATCGCCTGACTCCCTTCCAACCGATCGACAAATCTTCCGCAGTGCTCCTTGATCGCGGCCGAGCGTTGAAGCTCATCCGGCATTGCCGACCGGCCTCATGGAGGTGGGCAGACGCATCCACCGGGCCACGACGCGGGAAAGATATCGTGTTGCCGGGCATGTCGGCAAGAACCGGTGAACCGCCGCTCTGGATGGAGGCGTTCGAGACGGTGTGGTTTCGAAGCGCGACGCGACCACCCCAAATGGACCGCCGGCGAGGCGGGATTGGATCGGTTGTCCCTAGCTTGACGATTGCGCAGCTTTGGGGTCACAATGTCGCCGCGTTCGCGAGGTCGCGGTTCGAAGGGACCGACTTGCCCGTTGGCGGATTGCCGGGCTTGCTCGCCGGCTTACTGGCGACCTAGCGACCATTGTGCTACCCGTTTCCCTACCCTTGCGACTGCGCGGACCCATGGCCAGCTCCAGTTCGGCTGAACGCTATCGGCTCCGCGACGCGTTTTGCGCGGCCCGCGATCGCGTCCTGAATTGCGTGCCGTCGCACACCCTCGCTCGATCGGTGGCGTACTGGGCACTGTCTGCCGACCGTCGACTTCCTGTCGCGTTACTCGATCGCCCTGTTCGGGAAATTCTCGAAACCCCGTTTGAACGCTTGGCCGCGACGCCCGGCATTGGCCTGAAAAAAATCGCGATGCTGATTACTCTGCTCCGTCGCGCTGCGGACAACGCGGGAGCGGTCGATAGTTGGGCGGCCTACGACGAACCCAACTTCGAAGACGGGTCGGCGACGGACACGCCTTCCGTTCCACTCGTCACTCAGCCAGATGCCATCACGCTGCCGGCTCCCGCGTCACCGGCGACCGTCGCGTTGCCGAACGGACTTCCATCACTGACCGCCACGCCGTCCATCATCGCCGCCCCAGGAAACAAGCCAACAGCTGCGGCGGCAACGTCCACACCAACAATTGTCTCGCCGACAACTGTCTCGCCGACAACTGTCGCGCCGACAACTGCTGCGTTAACAATTGCCTCGCCGACAACGAGCGTGCCGACAACGAGCGTGCCGACAACGAGCGTGCCGACAACGAGCGCGCCGACAACGAGCGCGCCAACAATGGCCGCGCCGATAACGACCGCCCTGACAATGGCCTCGCTGCGAACGCCCACGGCGGTTGCGCCGACAATGGCACCCAAGTCGATGTTGGCGGCGACAAGAACGGCGGCGACGACGACGAACGCTTCGGGGACGGAAGTCGACCCCGATTATGTTTCGGAGACGTTGTGGGCTCGATGGCGGATGACGGTGCGGCAAAACGAGCTCGAACAAGAGTGTCTCGGTCGGTTCGCGCCGTCGTTGGACGGGGTTCCAACGGTCATTTGGCATGCGCCGCTAGGCGACTATACGCCGCTAAGTTTGGCGGAATTGCGGAAGCGTAAGACGCATGGGGAAAAGCGCGTACGGGTTATCTTGCAGGTGTTTCGGGGCCTGTACGAGGCCTTTGGCGAGAACACCGCGCAAGGTCGTTTGGCACTGCGTCCGTTGCCGCGATTTATCTTGCCGGTCGAGTCTTGGTTGCGAATGGCAGCGCGTTCGGCCACTCCGGTGGGCTGGGCGGAGGTCCGCACCGGACTCGCTTTGCCGCTGATCAATCAAGTGGCTGTCGACGCCGGACCCCACATCGCCAAACTGGTCGAGTCGCGTTTAGGAGTGGAAGGGGTGGCGGAAACGGTGGTGGAACAGTCGCGGCGGTTGGGGCTCACCCGAGCTCGCGTCTACCAGCTGCTGGAAACTTGTGCCGCGATCATGGCGGTGCGTTGGCCCGAAGGCCGGCTGCAATTCGCCACGCTCGCCGCCAATAGCCGCCGAGTGTTTATCGACCCCGAGTCGCGCCGGTTGTTTGAAGCGTGCTGCGGCCTGTGTTTTCCGCAAGAGATGGAGCGGCGCCCAGGCGGATACCGCGACTCAAGACGCGGCGGCGGCTTCCGTTATTCCGTGGATCGTTCGTTGGACCGATCGTCGGAGAGGTCGTCCGATAGTGCGTCAGACCGTTCGTCGGGTAGATCGGCCTCTCAAGAACCGCTGAATTCCCCTTCCACTGACACCGCTACCGAAACGCATTCCGTCGTTTCTGGCACTGGCACTGGCACTGGCGATGCCGACGTAACTCGCTAGGGGCGACCAAAAAACAACCTCCCGAGAGGAACCACCGATGAAACGAATCTCACGAAGCTACCGTCGACACCGTTGAACGTGACTCGCGCCGCGAGCGAAAGCGGCGCCTGAAGTCGCCGCACTCCAAATACCGCGACCGCCGGTCCAGCCGCTACCGCTCAGGGGGTCAACGTAGCTCGCCGTTGCTCACGGCGGCTCATCGAGGCGCCCCGACGTTGTTCGACATCTATCGTGGCTCATCGCGTCCGAGGTCGTTGTGCGACCCCGAGGATCGACTCGCTGTCCGTTGCGAGTGTCTGGCCGTTCAGCGCCTTCCCTGATCACACGATCTTCGTCGGAGGGTGTTCCGGTAACATCGGGGTTGTTCGCGTGGGGGCGCGATGTCGATGTCCGAATGCCCTTTGATCTTGCGGGCAGGGCGGCTACTATTGGCCAGGGGAATTGGGTAAGGCGGGGATGCACCCGCGTTACCATGGGTGGCGGCAAATCTACTGGCACTGGGCGGTCAGTCGGCTCACGAGCCGATGGGGCCTCTCCGGCTTTGTGTCGGGTGGTGCCGAGCCGGTTTGGGATGGGAGGGTGGTGGCGATCGATGATGCGGTACTGGACGGCAGGCGAATCCCACGGTAAGGCGTTAATCGCGCTGGTGGACGGCTTTCCCGCAGGGGTTGAGCTGGACACGGCGGCGATCGACGCGGAATTGCGGCGGCGACAGGGCGGTTACGGGCGGGGCGGCCGGCAACGGATCGAGACGGACGCCGTCGATGTGTTGTCGGGAGTCTGGCAAAACCGCACGCTCGGAAGCCCCATCGCACTCCAAGTGGTGAATCGCGACTACAAGCTTGAGCGGCTCGGCGACCTCGAGCGGCCTCGGCCAGGCCACGGCGACTTGACCGGCGCTATCAAATTCCTGGGGTCGATCCGCGGAGTGCTCGAACGGGCCAGCGCGCGGGAGACGACCGTCCGAGTCGCGGCGGGAGCGCTTGCCAAACAATTGCTTCGGGAATTCGGGATCACGGCGTTCGGATACGTCGTGGAACTGGGCGGGGTCGCGATTCCTCCTCGCGAGGGAGCTCACAGCGAGCGGCTTGCATGGCGTGAGGCCAGCAGCATCTACTCGCTGGATGCGGCCCGCGATGCCGAGATTGAAAAGTTGATCGACGAAACGGGCAAAGCGGGCGACACGCTGGGGGGAATTGTCGAAGTGCGTGTCGACGGTTTGCCGATCGGCCTGGGCACCCACACGCAGTGGGATCTGAAACTCGACGGCCGTATCGCTCAAGCGGTCATGGCGGTCCAGGCGATCAAAGGGGTCGAAATCGGACTTGGTTTCGAAGCCGCGCGACGCCGCGGTTCCCAAGTCCACGACCCGATTCGGTTTGATGAAAGCCAACGATCCTCGACAGCGTTGGGATATGTGCGGCCAACGAACAACGCGGGTGGCTTGGAAGCCGGCATTACCAATGGCCAGCCGCTGATTGTCCGGGCGGCGAAAAAACCGATCAGCACGCTTCGAAAACCACTCGACTCGATCAATCTCGGCACAAAGCTCCCGGAGGCGGCGGCCTACGAACGGAGCGACGTTTGCGCGGTTTCCGCAGCCAGTGTGATCGTGGAAAACGTGGTGGCGTTCGAAGTGGCGCGCGCCCTGACCGACAAGTTCGGCAACGACAGCTTGGTGGAAATGCAAGCCCGCTGGAACCTCTACCACGAAATGGCTCGCCAGCGATAACCCACAACCGCGCCGAAAGACAACCGCAACCCGAAACTCGTAACCATTCACACGACCAAGAACCTTTCACGTCACCCGTCACACGTCACACGAAACCAGCCACCCACAACCCGTAACTCGCCCCCACTTCCACCTCCAGCGAAACATGGACGTTCGCTATGCATGAAACGACGCGTCGCTTTTGTTGCCGCGCCGGCTTTCTGCTCGGATGCGTGCTGCCGACCTTGCTCGTTGCGGCCTGGGTCGGCTACCAGCGCACGTCATGGTTTCAGGAGCGTGAACGGGAAGCGTGGCGGGCCGCCTTGGTGCGGTATTTGGGCGTCGACGTGTCGCTGGAAGCGGTGACGCACCCCGAGCCGCAAGTGACTCGGCTGGAAAAGGTGGTGCTGACCGACCCGGAGACTGGCCGACGGTTGGCGGCGGCGAATCGCGTCGAGCTGGGCCGGGAAGACGACGGCTGGGTCGCCTTTCTGGGGGACGCCGAGGTGCCGTACGCGCAGTTGTCGCGGTTCGAGGAGATCGCGCAACCGCTGCTCTGGCGGCGCGCCGGCTATGGCGCGCCGGTCTGGCAAGTCGTGGTCGGCTCGTTGCAGTTGACAGGCGGCCCGGCCGCTCACACGCTGCTCGATGTGCGCATGTTCGGCGAGACGGCCAGTGGCGAGACGGCGGGTGGCGCGGCCCGTGAAGCGGCCGGTTCGTCCACACACAAGGCGACACACAAGGCGACGGACGAGGACGCCAGTCCGCGGGTGCGAATCGACTTCCGATTGGCGGGTTTGGAAATGCGCGAGCCCGCGCGGCTCGTGTTGACGCGGCGTCGCGACGGCGACCGGCCGGCGACCGACTGGGAATTCGAGACGGGGCCGCGGGCGTTGCCGGCGGCCGTTTTGTCGACGGTGTTTCCGCCTTTGGGCGAATTGGGGGATGAGTGCCAAATCAGTGGCCGCTGCGCGTTTCGGCGCCGCGAGGGTGGTTGGGACGGCGAGGCGCAGGCCCGCTTCGCTCAGGTCGATCTGGACCGCGCCATTACTCGCCGGTTTCCTCACAAGCTGTCCGGAATCGCTGATGTCGCGGTGAGCCGTTTGCGGTGGCGTGGCGGCCGAGTGGTCGAGGCGGCTGGGGCGATCGAGAGCGGTGGCGGCGTCGTCAGCCATTCGCTACTGGCGGCGGCCGCCAGCGACGCGACGCTGCAATGGTCCGTGCCCGCGACGGTGCTCGACAGTTCCCAGCCGTATTGGAAATACCGCCAGTTGTCGTTGGCGTTTGAACTCTCCGCCCAGGGACTGCAACTCACCGGACATTGCCAGGGTGCCGAGCCGGGCACGATCATCGCGTCGGCGGATGCCGCGTTGGCGCGGGAAGGATCGCAACCATGGCTTTCGGCGGTCGCGGTCGTCCGGTGGCTCGCGCCGCAAAACGAGATTCAGGTTCCCGCCAGTTTGGCCACCGAGGGGCTCTTGCGGACGCTGCCTTTGCCGCCAACGGTCGGTGGGGAAACGGCCGTCGCCAGCCCGCCTCGTCCACGTTTACGGCTCAAGTGACTCGCGGCCGCTGCGAACGGGGCGTTGCCGGACACGTGGTGACGAAGCGCGCTGTGGGGGAAGGAATTCCATGTTTGAAGCGTTTGAGCACACGGCGGATGTGGGGCTTCGGGTCCGCGCGGCGAACTTGGAAGAGGCGATCGCGGAGGCGTGCCGGGGATTGTTTTCGCTGATCGTCGCGAACCTGGACGACGTGCGGACTGTCGATAAGGAGGTGGTCGAGGTTTCGGGAGACGAACCGCCGCTCTTGATGTTCGATTGCCTGAACGAACTGCTCTACATTTTCGCGACCCGACGGCAGCTGTTTCGCGATTTCCAGGTGGAACGCACGGCGGGCGGCATGCGAGTCACGGCGCATGGCGAACGGATGGACGAATCGCGGCATCGGATGGAGCACGAAGTGAAGGCGATCACCTACCACGGATTGCGATGTGAACCGGCGTTGGAAGGTTGGCTGGCGGAAGTGATTCTCGACATTTAACTCGGCGGAACGCGCCGACGCTGCCGGTGGTTGCCGATTCCTAAGAACCCAAGGTTTTCCGGGATGACGAAAGATCAGTTTCGAGGACCGTTGATCCGCGTCAACGATTGGTGTTGGCGGATCCCGAAGAGCTACAAGGCGGGGATGCGGGTCGACGGTTTGATTTACGCCGACGACGAGCTGATGAAGTTGATCCGGCGCGACGAGGCTCCCGAGCAGGTCGCGAATGTGGCTTTCCTGCCGGGGATCCAGCAGGCCAGCCTCGCGATGCCGGACATTCATTGGGGATATGGATTCTGCATTGGCGGTGTCGCGGCAACGGACCCGGCCGAGGGTGGCGTGATCTCGCCGGGCGGGGTTGGCTACGACATCAATTGCGGCGTGCGGTTGATGAGCACGAATCTGCGGGAAGAGCAAGTTCGGCCGCAGCTCAAAACGCTGATGGACACGCTGTTCAACAACGTTCCCGCCGGGGTGGGACGCGGCGGGAAGTATCGGTTCGACGCTCGGGAACTGCGGCAATTGATGGCGCAAGGACCGACGTATCTCCAGGGAAGGGGCCTGGCGACGGCGAACGACATCGAACATACGGAGGCTCGAGGCTGTTTGACGACCGCGAGTCCCGAGAACGTCACCGATCGGGCGTTGGCACGCGGTTCCGACCAATGCGGGACGCTTGGCGCGGGCAACCATTTCCTGGAGGTCCAGGTGGTTGATCAAGTGTTCGACCGCGAGGCGGCGGCGGTGATGGGGCTGAGTGCGGGCCAGGTTTGCGTAATGATCCACTCGGGATCCCGCGGGCTTGGCTACCAGGTTTGCGATGACGCGTTGAAGGATATGCGCAAGGCTCCGGAAAAATACGGCATTCAGTTACCCGACCGCCAGTTGGTTTGCGCGCCGGTGAACAGTCCCGAGGGCCAGCATTACCTGGGGGCGATGGCGGCAGCGGCGAACTTTGCGTGGTGCAATCGGCAGTTGCTCATGTGGCAGGCGCGCGAATCGTTCGCCGAGGTGTTCGGATGCGATTGGACCGACCTGCAGATGTCGTTGATTTACGATGTGGCTCACAACATCGCCAAGCTGGAAGAGCATGAAACGGGTGGCGTGCGAAAACAGGTCTGGGTGCATCGCAAAGGGGCAACGCGGGCGTTTCCGGCAGGCCATCCCGAGGTGCCGGACCAGTACCGTTCGATTGGACAACCGGTGATTATCCCCGGCGACATGGGCCGCGCGAGCTGGGTGCTGGTCGGACAGCCGGGCAGCATGGCACAGACCTTCGGCACCGCTTGCCACGGCGCCGGCCGATTGCTGAGCCGCACGGCCGCCGTAAAAAAAGCCGAAGGGCGGCGCATCGACCGGGAACTCGAAGACCGCGGCGTGATCGCCCGCGCCCATAGTTGGAAAGGGCTCGCCGAAGAGCAACCCGAGGCTTACAAAGACGTCGATTTGGTCGTCGAGGTCGTCCATGGCGCGAACCTCGCGAGCAAAGTCGCGCGCATGCGCCCGATCGGCGTCGTAAAAGGTTAGCTACCGAGCCAACCCAAAGTCGCGAGGCGATTCGGCAACCGTCGCCCCGCCAATGACGCGACGGGGAATCACTCGGTGCGGGCCCGCCACATGAGCCCCGCTCGTGGTGCGCCGGTCCGTTTTCCCGGGCC
>CAIXSC010000902.1 GCA_903921945.1 uncultured Planctomycetaceae bacterium | reverse complement strand
CGTCAATTCCTTTGAGTTTCAGCCTTGCGACCATACTCCCCAGGCGGAGCACTTAACAGTTTCCCTACGACCAAAAGGATGTGGAGGTCCCTTCGATCTAGTGCTCATCGTTTAAGGCTAGGACTACCGGGGTATCTAATCCCGTTCGCTCCCCTAGCTTTCGTCCCTCAGCGTCAGAAGAGACCCAGTAAGCCGCTTTCGCCACCGGTGTTCCTGATGATATCAACGCATTTCACCGCTCCACCATCAGTTCCGCTTACCTCTGTCTCTCTCAAGCTTGGCAGTTTTGAGTGCAGTTCCTCGGTTGAGCCGAGGTATTTCACACCCAACTTTCCAAGCCGCCTACGGACTCTTTAAGCCCAGTGATTCCGAATAACGTTTGGGTGGTACGTCTTACCGCGGCTGCTGGCACGAACTTAGCCCACCCTTCCTCCGGAGATCTGTCAAACCAATGGGAGAACCCACTGATATTTCATCCCCCCCGACAGCGGTTTACAACCCGAAGGCCTTCATCCCGCACGCGGCGTCGCTCGGTCAGGCTTTCGCCCATTGCCGAATATTCTCGACTGCAGCCACCCGTAGGTGTCTGGGCAGTGTCTCAGTCCCAGTGACGCAGGTCGTGCTCTCACACCTGCTACCCATCATCGCCTTGGTGAGCCGTCACCTCCCCAACAAGCTAATAGGATATAGGCCGCTCCTTGGGTGGAATCACACCTTTGGTCCGAAGACATCATCTAGTATTAATTGCAGTTTCCCACAGCTATCCTAGACCCAAGGGTACGTACCTATACATTACTGTCCCTTACGCCGCTCGAGTGCCCTTGCGGGCCTTTCCGCTCGACTTGCATGCCTAATCCACGCCGCCAACGTTCATTCTGAGCCAGGATCAAACCCTTCAGTTGATGTAAGCTTAGCTGCAACCAGAACTCTCATCCCAGCCGCAGTTTTATAGCCATACCAATTCCGGTTTTGAAACCGCTTTGGACTCCCGGTCTAGGAGTCCCACTAACTTGGCCCTCTACAGCACAATCACTCGCTGTTTAATTAACGGAAGGTCACTACCAAATTGTCAAAGATCGGTTATCTACAAACTCACTCGCGGCTTTCGCTCGCAGGTGTCATCTGCAGGGTTCGGAATCTTACTTGGTTCGTTTCGAGGTGTCAACAGGAGTCAGAAGATTTTTTTCTTCGCTTCGTCCCGTCTTCACACTCGATTGGAGCCGCTTTCGCGTCTCGTCGTCCCGTGTGACGTCCGATGGGTGAGGATCTTACGGATTCTCGATTTCACCGCAAGGTGCCTCTGTGAGAATTCTCTTTCGGCACTCCCACCGCCCCGCTTGAAACCATCTCAATCCAATCCGAACCTCCGTCCATAAACCACTTCCAGGATTGAGGATGCGACCTGCCAAATTCGCTACCGCCAAGCCGCTCGCGACCCGCAAAAATATTTCCCGCCGCCACTCGCGATGCCCTCCCTCGCCCCGCTTGCCCCCTTTCGCTGCGAACGCGTTCGCCGCACCGAGCTGCGGCCGCCGCGCCCCGATTTGCTCGAACGTGCTACCATGGAATCAGATCGCTTTCCTCATCCGCCCTTTTCGGAGTTTCGCGTCGTATGCACTGTCGAGGCGTTCGAGGCGCCACCACTGTCTCCGCGGACACCCGCGACGAAGTACTTGCCGCCACCCGGCAGCTACTCGCCCTGATGA
This sequence comes from uncultured Planctomycetaceae bacterium, assembly GCA_903921945.1. Taxonomy (GTDB): domain Bacteria; phylum Planctomycetota; class Planctomycetia; order Pirellulales; family Pirellulaceae; genus CAIXSC01. The sequence continues at coordinate 9,904 of CAIXSC010000902.1, read as the reverse complement.
TCCGACTCAACGACATCCGTCCCGAGGATGTTGGCAGCGCGATCTTCAGCACCACCGAAGACGTCAATGCGGAATTCCCCGCCCTGGCCGCCCGCCAGCTCGGTTGGAACGACGTCCCGTTGCTCTGCACCCATGAACTCAACGTGCCCGGCTCCCTGCCACTCTGTATCCGCGTCCTCGTGATGTGGAACACCCCGCGGTCCCAGGCCGATATCCGCCATGTTTACATCAAAGGCGCCGTACGGCTTCGCCCCGACCTTTCCCAACTACCGCCGGTCGATTTCCAGGAGCTCGAAGCATGGATCAACGAGCAAATGCTCCACTTCCGCAAGCCATAACTTCACCTGCGGAACTTCCTCCTCCCCGCCACCCCGCCGCCGAAGCCGCGCCAGCGCCGGCCCATCGACGCCGATGGCTCTTCGCCGCTAGCGGTCTTGCCGCCGCCGCCGTGATCGGCGCCCAAATTCCCGCCACATCGCGGCCACTCGCCGCTCCCAGCGAGACTCCAGCCGCTCCCATGCACTCGCCTAGCCGCCCCGCCGGCGTTCGCGGCGATGGCCGAACCGATGACTGGGCCGCTCTTCAGGAAGCCCTCCGCCACGGTTCGTTGCAACTCCCGGCAGGCGTCTACCGGATCAGCCGGACGCTCGACATCGACCTCGCCCAAACCGGCCCAAGGTCGCTCAAGGGAGACGCCGCGACCCGTATCGTCATGGCGGGCTCGGGCCCCGCCATTCGCATCCGGGGCACCCACAACGGAACGGCCGACCCAGGGACCGTCACCGCCACCGTCGCGGATCGCGAACGCTTCGCCTGCCTTGACGGCTTCGAAATCGTCGGTGATCACCCCGAAGCCGATGGCGTCGCGCTCGCCGGCACCATGCAACCCGCCCTAACCCGGCTCCTCATCCGTTCCACTCGCCACGCCATCCGGCTGGCCGAGCGAAATCGCAACGTGCTCATCGCCCACTGCCACCTCTACGACAATCGCGGCATCGGCATCTGGTACGACCAAGTCAATCTGCACCAATCCAACATCGACGCCTGCCACATCAGTTACTGTCGGCAAGGCGGCATCGTGATCCGGGGCGGCGACGTGCGCAACGTGCAGGTCTCCGGCTGCGATATCGAAGGCAACATGTCCCCCGACACGCCCTCGACCGCCAACATTCTCATCGATTGCGCCGCCGGCTCCGTGGCCGAAGTGGCCATCGCCGGTTGCACGATCCAGCACGACGCGAAATCCCCCGAGTCCGCGAACATTCGCTTTTTGGGCCGCGCGATGCTCACACGCGGCGGCCAGCCCGTTTCCTTCCAATGCGGCCACCTCACCATCGCGAACAACGTCTTTTCCGACGTCCGCTACAACCTCGACCTGCAAGGCGTGCGCGGCGCCGCCATCACCGGCAATACGCTCTGGCAAGGCTACGACGCCAATGTGCGACTCATGGACTGCGACCACATCGTCTTGAGCGGAAACGTGCTTGAACGGAATCCGCTCTACGGTTACACCGCCGAAGCAAGCAATCGAGTGCTCATCCGTGACTGCCGCGACCTGACCATCCAAAGCCTGCACCTTCACAACGTCCGCGACGCCGAAGCCGGAATCCTGATCGACAACACCGACCGCGTTCACCTCCAGGGCTGTACGATTCTCGATTGCGACAACGCGGGCGTCGAACTTCGTAATACTCGCCGCGCCGTCATCTCCCACTGTGTCATCCGTGATGACCGGGCGGAGACGGCCGACACCCCGCCCCGGCCACCTTCGGTAGCCCTCCGCCAACGCGGCGAAAACCGGCAACTTCGGCTCGAAGGAAACGTCCTCCAAGACGGCCCGCCGCCGAAGGCGCCTTGACAGACGAACGGAATTCCTTCCCAGCCAACGCCGGATGCGTTATACTTCCCCCTTCCAAAATAGGAACTTACGACAATAGGATGCGCATAATCGAATGACGGATTCCGGAAAAAAATCCAACTGGTCGCTGCTCGCCGACCTACTCGGCGTGAAATCCGCCGCCCCGCAACCGGCACAAACCACGGCCCTACCGCCCGCCCCGCCCGCGACGATCGCTTCGCCGGCCGCCGCGCCGGCCCCCGCGTCTCCCCCGCCGAGTCGCTCTGCCTCGCCGGCGCCAACTGCCTCGCCCGCGCCAGTCGCGTCGACAGCCACCCACGCGTCCGCGACCTCCGCTTCGGCGTTGCCAACCGACCATCCGATCGAGGATGCCGCCGAGCCCACCGGTCATGCGGAACCGGAAGCCGCCCAGCCGTCGAACAGCGTCTCCGAAGCCGTCGCAGCGACGCCTGGCGTCGATGTGATCTCCGCGCTCGCCCCGGCGAAAACGGCCCCGAAAGCTAAGCCCAAACCGGCGCCGCCAGCCCCGCGCCGCCGCCACTGGTTCAGCCTCGCCTCGCAACTCGGCTTGGCCGTGCCCGAACCAGAACCCGAACCGGCACCCGAAGCCGAACCCGCACCCGAAGCCACCGCAGAGCCCACAACCGAGGCGGCCAGTGAGCCCGCCGCCTCCGCGCCCCGCGATGCCAAAAACGGCTCCGCCCGCGGAGCCGTAGACGCGCGTGTCGCCACAACGGATATGGTGCTCGCCGATGGCACAGGCGCCGACGCTGCTGCCCGCACCGCTGCCGCCGCAAAACCGCCCGTCGACTCCGCGACGCTCCCGCCCGCTCCCATTCCGCCCTCCGCCTTCGGCACCGCGACGGGCACTCGTGGAGCTTCCGCCGGTGGTGTTTCGGAACGCGGACCGCGGGACCGCGGACGCCGTGATGCACGAGGGGACCGCGACGGCCGCGGTGGCCGTGCTGGCCGCGATAGTCGGGGCGGCCGCGATGAACGCAGTGGTCGCGACCGAGCAGCGGATGTCGCTGGAGACCGCGCTGGAGACCGCGCTGGCTCACCGCCCCGAGACACCGCCGCGGGGATCGCGCCGGCTCCACTCGCCACCGCCCACGAAGAACTCGAAACGACGACAGGCTTCGCTCCACCTTCCGATCCGCTCGGAAGCGGAGAACCATCCGCGAGTTCGGCGTCGGAATCCATCCTTCCCGCCGGCCACGACAACACTGCCGGGACCAGCTCTGCCGCGACGAGCTCTGCTGCGAACAACGCCACCGGGACCGATGACGATCGTTTCGGATTGGAACCGCGTCGCCGAGCCCACGGTTCGGCTGACAGCGATCACCCCGATGCCCGCCGACGACGCCGCCGGCGGCGCCGGCGCGAAATGGAAGACGCCGGCGAAGTTCCTATTCCGGGCCAGGAATCCGAGTTCACGGCGCCGTTCGCCTCCGGGCTCGCTACCGAATCCCCTGCCGAGGACGCAACTTCTGGCTCGGCTGAGGGATCGGCTGAGGGCGCTGAGCCTACCGCAACTGGCGAATCGCGGGAACGACGGGAACGGGGCCCACGCCGCGGCCGCCGTCGCGGCGCTCGCCGGGACCGCACCGATCGCGGACGAGCGGAAGAGCGCGGCCCGCGTGAAGGCGCTGGCGATGAAGCCGATTCCCCCGCCGCCCGCCAGCGCGACGATGCTTTCGCCGACGACCAAGACGCGCTCGACCGCAGTTCCCTCGACTCGCTCGAGCCGACCGAAGTCGGCGGCGAACTCGACGCCGATGAAGTGCTCGGCACCGACGGCGAGCCCGGGACCGCAACGGCGGGCGGGGCCGAAGGCGACGAGCCTCGTTCGCGTCGCCGGCGCCGCCGCCGCCGCCGTGGCGGAAAACGGGACCGCGAAACGTCCGCGACCACGCCATCCGAACAGGACGCCGACGCCGTCGAACCGATTGAGGACCTCAAAGGCACGCCCTACGGCGTTTCACTGGACGACGAAGCCGACGCGGACACCGATGAATCGTCCGCGGCGGAAGGCGACGAAGGCCAGTTAGCCGGCGTCGGCGCGAGCGAAACACGGCTCCGCCGCGTCCCCAGTTGGGAAGAAACCGTTGGTATCCTTGTCCGGGCCAATATGGAGGCCCGCGCCCGAAATCCCAATGGCGGTCGCGGCTACCGCGGTAGCGACCGTGGCCGGGGCGACAGGGGCGACAGGGGCGACCGTGGTGATAGAGGCGACCGTGGTGACAGAGGCGATCGTGGTGATAGAGGCGATCGCGGTCCTCGGAGCGGCGGTCGCGGGGGTTACCGCGGCGACCGCCCGGATCGCGGCGACCGAAGTCCCGACCGCGGCGGTCCTCGGTGAACTCGCTAGCGTCAATACCCGATGGGCTCGTGTTGTTCCCGCGAGCCCGCTTTTAAGTGCTTGAGATCACGGGCCCTAGGCGGAGGCGGTGGTATGCGGCATCTCGTTCCCTCGTCGACGGTGGCGAAATCTTGGAGCAATGGAGCGTCAGCGGCGCTCCAAGCCCTGGCGATCCTCGGACTGCTCTTCCTCGTTGCTTGCCAGCGGAGCGGCGACTACCAAGGAGCGACCGGTAGCGGAGCGGCGAATGGCGGGGCATCGGGAACCGAGTCTGGCTCCGCGGATGCGAACGGATCCGGCAGTGGCCCCCAACAGGGCGACCGCCGGTGGTGGATCGACGGGTGAGGCCGCAGGGAACGGCGTCATCCTTCTGCGGTACACGCCAGGCAGCGAAAGCACCTATCAACGCGAAGAGGGATTCCTCGAAACGGTTCAAAACGATCCGCGGATCAAGGTGCTATCGTCGGATCAGTACGCGGGCACGACGCCCGAGGAATCGCTCGCGAAAGCTCAGCAAGTTTTGCAAAAATTCGGCGGGCAGGCCGCCGGCGTGTTCGCCGTATGCGAGCCGAATGCGAACGGCACGCTCGGCGCGCTCGAAGAGCTTGGCCTGTCCGGCAAAGTGAAGCTGGTTGGCTTCGATCCGAATGAGCGAATGGTACAGGCCATGCGGGACGGTTCTATGCACGGAATCGTCTTGCAGGATCCGGTGACGATGGGCGAACTGGCGGTCAAGGCGCTCATGGCACATCTCGATCCGGCGTCGGTGCGCGACGCCGATCGACCGCGTCTCTTCGCCGACGGGCGTCTGCGAAAACGCATTCCCACCGGCGAGTACTTAGCGACGCCGGAGAATATGGAAGAACCGCGGATGCGCGAACTGCTTCATCCGCCGCAAGCTTCCGGCACGGAAACCGGCGCCGCCGGCAAAGCATTCCGGATTGCTGTGATTCCCAAGGGAACAACCCATGAGTTCTGGAAATCGGTCCACTACGGCGCCCTTCGCGCCGCCGAGGAACTCGGCAATGTCGAAATCCTCTGGCAAGGACCGCCTCTCGAGAGCGACCGCGGCGAGCAGATCAAGCTCGTGCAAAACTTCATCACCAAAAAGGTCCACGGTATTTGTCTCGCACCGCTCGACTCGCAAGCTTTGGTGGAAGTCGTGCGGGAGGCGTCGACCAACGGCATCCCGACAGTCGTGTTTGACAGCGGCCTGGACACCGACGAGAGCGAATACGTGAGTTACGTGGCGACCGACAACCGCGTCGGTGGCCAGTTGGCTGGCAAACGCATGGCCGAACTTCTCCACGCCGCTCCAAGCGCCCCGTAACCCCGGGCTCAGGCCACGAATTCGGAGCCGGCCCCATGTCCGCCACATCGCCAGGGCCCCAACCAGCACGACAGCCTGGGAGATCGCCATCTCGTGAGCCGAATCACGAGCCCGCTCGCGAACTGAGTCGTGAGCTACCGAGTCGTGAGCTACCGAGTCGTGAGCTAGAGTCAACGCCCAGTGCTGGGGTCGGTCCCGCAGTCCATCCAGTGGTCGGTTCCGCGACATTGCCACTGCTTCAAATGCGTGGGGTGGCGAAACGGTTTGGACCGACGGCGGCGTTGGTCGACGTCAGCCTTGATCTGCACGCCGGCCAGGTTCTGGCGTTAATTGGCGAAAATGGCGCTGGCAAGAGCACGCTGATGAAAGTGCTCAGCGGCGCGATCGCGCCGGACGCCGGCGAGTTGCGAATCGCGGGCCAACGGTTCGCGCCGCAAGGTCCGGCCGAGGCCCGAGCGGCTGGCATTGCGATGATCTATCAAGAGCTGACGCTTTGTCCCGATTTGTCGGTCGAGGACAATGTCATGCTCGGACAGGAGCAAGCCCGATGGGGGATCGTGGATCGCCAGGCTCAACGTCGTCGAGTTCGTGAAGTGCTCGAACTGCTCGGCCATCCCGAGTTGCGGCCCGATTCACCTGTGCGCGGCCTCTCGGTCGGCGCCCAACAGCTAGTCGAGATCGCCCGGGCGCTCGTCCGACAGGCGCGGATTGTGGTTTTCGACGAGCCCACCAGTTCGCTCACCAAACCGGACGTCGAGCGTCTTTTCGCGGTGATTGGGCGGATGCGGGCCGCCGGCATTGGAGTTGTGTACATCAGCCACTTTCTCGAAGAGATTCGCGAAGTGTGCGATCGCTACACGGTGCTCCGCGATGGCCGGTCGGTTGGCAGCGGCGAACTCGCGGGAATCGACGAGTCTGGCATTGTGCGGCTGATGGTCGGCAGAGACGTATCGGAACTGTTCCCGCAAGTGCCTCGGCAACCGGGTGAGGTGGTACTGAAGGTCGAGCGATTGACTGGCACACGGCTTCCGACGGCCGTCGACTTCACCGTGCGTCGCGGCGAAATCCTTGGGTTCGCCGGCTTAGTTGGGGCGGGTCGAACGGAAACCCTCCGCGCGTTGTTCGGACTTGATGCGACGCGCGCCGGCTCTGCTTGGCTCGACCAACACCCATTAGGCGGCGGCCCGGCGCGACGCATTCGCTCCGGTGTTGGATTTCTCTCCGAGGATCGCAAGGGCGAAGGGCTCGCGCTGAGCCGGTCGCTGAACGACAATCTGACGTTGAGCCACCTCGAGCCATACACACGCTTCGGCTGCCTCCATTTGAGTGCCCGGCGACGCGCGGTCGCTCGCTGGTTGCAGCGAGTCGAGGTGAAAGCGGGCTCGACCGAACAGCCCGCAAGCAGTCTTTCGGGAGGCAACCAGCAAAAGGTCGCGCTCGCCCGCGTGTTGCATCAGGATGCCTCGGTGCTGTTGCTCGACGAGCCTACGCGCGGCATCGATGTGGGCACGAAAGCGCAAATCTACCGGCTGCTCGGAGAACTCGCGGCCTCCGGGAAAGCGATCGTCTTCGTCAGCGGCTATTTGCCTGAATTGCTGGCAGTCTGCGACCGCATCGGTGTTTTTTCCCGAGGCCGGCTCAGGGAGGTGCGAGCGGTCGCCGACTGGACCGAAGAATCGATCATGGCGTGTGCGGTTCGCGCGGACGACAACTGCGAATGAGGACAACTGCGAATGGCGGATCAAGGTCCCCGCGACGCTGAAGCGGGCGGCGACAGGCTTGGAAAAGATAGCGGTGCCGCTTTCGCGGCCGCAGAGAGGCCGGCGTCAGGAATGTCGGCGTCCGAAATTTCGGAGTCAGAAATGTCGGCGTCAGAAATGTCGGCGTCAGAGAAATCGGGGCCAGCGCGGCCGGCGTCGGCTTGGCGAAGCGTGGCGCGTCGAGTGGCCGGTGGCGCCGGACCATTGCTCGCGCTGGCTGCTGTCTGCCTGTTTTTCGCGATCGCTGATCGGTGGTTCGCCGACGGCACCTTCGCAACATCGCTCAACTTCCGCACGATGACGGTTCAGACTTGCGTGGTGGCGGTCGCGGCGTTGGGGATGACCCTGGTCATCGTCGCGGGCGGCATTGACTTGTCCGCCGGCACCGCCCTCGCGCTCTGCGCGACCACGCTCGCCTGGGGGCTGCGCGAGGATGTCGCGCATTGGGCTTTCCATGGTGACAATTTCGCAAGCGCTTCGTTGCGGCTTGAAGAGGCCGAGAAACGTCTGACCGCCACCCGCCGCACCGGCAAAGCGAGCGATCTGTCCGCGTTGGAGGCTAACGTCGACGCTGCTCGTAATCGGCTCGTGGGGCTGCTGCAAGCCAAGCTCACAGCCTTGCCTCCCGCCTCAGACAACGGAGCTGAAGCGAATAAGGGAGCTGACGCGAATAAGGGAGCGGATTCGAACAAGGCGAATGCCAAGAGCAACGGGCCGGTGGCTGGTTCCGCGAGCGGGGCGGGAGCGAGCGTTGGCAAAGGCGCCAACGTCCGTTCAGGCCGGCCGGGGGCGCGGGATCCGGCGGCGGTGATTCGCGGTAAATTGGCAAGGCTCGCGGATGGCCAGCCACCCTTGCGAGTCGATCCGCTGTGGCTGGAAGGGGTTCCGAATTCATCTTGGTCGGCTCCGTTGGCCGTGCTGTTGGCGATCGCCACAGGTGTGGTTACGGGGTTGGCGAACGGAGTTCTCGTGAGCGGCCTGCGGATCGCTCCGTTTGTGGTGACACTGGGAACCATGACCATCTTTCTGGGACTTGGCAATCTACTTTCGGGAAACGTGCCGATCCGGCCATCGTTCGCGCAGATTCCTGGATGGCTTGCGGACTTGGACGGCAACACACCGACGGCGCTCTGGCTTGGCTTTCCCACTGGAGTTTGGCTGGCGTTGCTGTTAGCCGCCGCTGTGGCCGTGTTGCTACGGGTCTCGGTGTTTGGCCGCCGCCTGTTCGCGATCGGCTCGAACGAGAACGCGGCGCGGTTGTGCGGAGTGCGTCTCGGCCCGATGAAGCTGGCGATCTACTCGCTGGCAGGCGGGCTGTTCGGCATCGCGGGCATTTATCAATTCACTCGTCTATCGACCGGCAATCCACCCTCGGGCCTTGGATTGGAACTGGAGATCATCGCAGCGGTCGTGATTGGCGGCGGCAGTCTCAGCGGCGGACGCGGCGCCGTCCTCGGAACACTGGCCGGAGCCGCCATGATGGCCGTAATCCGCAGTGGTTGCACGCAGCTTGGACTAATCGACCAGTTGCAGCGTATTATTCTGGGAGTGATCATCATCGCAGCGGTCACCATCGATCAAATCCGTCAACGGCGGGTCGACGCCGGCCGATAATGGCGATGGAGTGCCACAAGAACGCGGGAGACACGTCATGCCGTGGAAACTGCTGACCGCACTGGTTCTCTTGTTGCCCGCCGCCTCGACCGGCGTCTTTTCCCTCTGTTCCACCTACCTGGGCCAGCATGGCGTTTCGGCGTCGGAACCGACGTTCGGCGCGTGCCCAAAGCCGATTGGCAGCGGTAGTCGCGACGACGGCGATGGCGTCGTCGCCAGCGATTGCCATGAGGTGACAAACGCGACCGATGCGACAGACACGACAGATGCAAGCGTTTCCAGAGACGCGTTGATCAAGCGGCTGGATGGCTGGATCGCCGAGGGTTGGCAGCGGGCCGCCATCGAGCCGTCGGCAAGGTCGAGCGACTCGGAATTCCTCCGCCGAGTGACCCTCGATCTGACGGGCGTGGTACCGCGGGTTGCCGAGGTGCGTAGCTTTCTGGCGGACATGGCGCCGGACAAACGCGAACGCGTCATCGACCGGCTGTTGGAGTCGCCGCGGCACGCGACGCATCTTGCCAATCAGTGGCGGGATGTTTTGCTGCCAGGCGGCGTTTCACGCGAGAATCTTACGAATGCGATTGGGGTACAGAACTGGCTGCGAGCACGGTTTTCGGAGAATTTGCGATACGACCGGTTTGTCTCTGAGTTCCTTGTGGTCAACAGCGGCGCGGAGACTGGGCCGGCTTTGTTCTATACCACTTTGGAGCTAAAGCCGGAAAAGCTGGCGGCAGCCACGGCCAGAGTGTTCCTTGGTCTGCGGATTGAATGCGCCGAATGCCACCATCATCCGTTCGACAAATGGCGCCAGGAGGAGTTTTGGGGATATGCGGCGTTTTTCGCGCGGCTTCGCCAACCGCGTGAGAACCCCGGGATGGCACGGCTGGCTATCGAGGATGTGGCGGAAGGCGAGGTGCGTTTGCCGACCAGCGACGCTGTCGTGGCTCCGGCCTACCCCGACGGCTCGCGTCCGCGCGTTG
>CAIXSC010000901.1 GCA_903921945.1 uncultured Planctomycetaceae bacterium | reverse complement strand
TGGCGGATCGCGCGCCGGGCGCCGCTTTACGGACGCGAGATCACCGCCGAGCAGTTGCCGCAGGAGGTCGGACGCAATTCGCAGGCGATTAGTTTCAACAAGGGCTGCTATCTCGGGCAAGAGCCGGTTGCGCGCATCGACGCGCTCGGACATGTCAACTGGGAACTCGTCGCGTTCCAAATCGCCGTCCCGCCCACCGAAGGCCATTCCGCCGCCTGCCATGCGGAACCAGCCGCGGCGGCGGAACGCTTGGCCGCCGAAGCTTCGACAAAGGAGAGTTTGGCCGCGCGACCGGCGGCGGCGGAGAGTTCATCGCCAGCCAATTCCTCGGCGGAATGCCTGCCGGGACGGAGCGAGGTTGGCGAGCCGATCACGGCTGAACGCCCCGCTGCGAACCAAGCGGTGGCGGCGAGCGGGCGTTCGCTCGCACCGGGGGATGTGATCACGGTGGACGGGAAGCCAGTGCTGCGAATCGCGACGATGTTGCCGTGGATCGATCCGAGCGGCATGTTTAGCCAAATTGCCGCGGCGCTGCCGAACGCGGTGGCGCTGCCAACGTGGGCGGCATCCCGCTGGACGCAGGCCGGGCTCGGCTACGTGCGGCGGGAAGCGCGGCGGGCGGCGCGAGCGTCCGCTGACTCTGCGGCGGAAGGCGTCTTGGCGACGTCGGCCGGTGTTGTGCGTATCGAACCTCGAATTTTCCTCGGCTAAGCCGCGCGGACTGAGCAATGCGATACATCGGGAATGTACCGACCGAGATGGATTCGATCCGTTTGGGCGATCACCTGTTTCTTATGGGAGTCGACGTGCAGGTCGAGCCGGCGGGTGGTGCCTGGGAAGTGTGGGTGCGCGACGAGGACAAGGTCGAGATGGGGCGCCGCGAGCTGGCTCAGTACTGCCAAACGCCCGCCGACCCGCGATACCAGCAGGCCCAGGTCGAGGCGGAGAAACGACGTCGGTCGCTTGAACGCGAGCGACGTCAGAGCCAATCGCTGCAACGCGATGGCCGGGAAGCATTCGCCGCGGGCCCGTCGCGCCGCCGACCGCTTGTGCTGCTCGTTGTCATCCTGAGCTCGCTGGTGTTCATCCTGACGGACCGGGGCAGCATCAGTTCGCCGATCACCCGCGATCTGCTGTTCGTCGAACCGAAACCGCAGGCGATCCGCGATACGGTCGAGATCTGGTCGAGCATTCGCGGCGGCGAGGTTTGGCGGCTCGTGACGCCCGCCTTTCTACATTTTGGCTGGCCACACATCCTCATGAATCTGTTGGCCCTGAGCCATTTCGCCGGCCTGATCGAAGATCGTCGGGGAACGGTGCGAATCGCCTTGATGGTCTTGTTACTCGCCGTGGTATCGAATGTGGGGCAAGCGATGTGGGAGCCGGCGGCCCGTTTTGGCGGCTTGTCCGGGGCGTTGTTTGGCCTGTTCGGCTACCTGTGGATGATGACGCATTTCCGACCCGAATCGGGGCTCACGATTCGTCCCGAGACCGTCATCTTCACCCTGGTGTTCTATGCGGTTTGCATCGCTTCCCGGTTCGACGTGATGGCCGACACGCTGGGTCAATGGATGCCACCGGTGGCCAACGCGGCCCACACGGCGGGGTTGGTGGCGGGTGTCGTTTGGGGCTTGTGGGACGCCCATCGCCGGGGTTAACGGTGATTCATCCGCCAGTACCCCGGCGTTGCCGGGTCTGTTCGCTGACTCGACCGACAACGCATAAGCGCGGATTGCTCTTGTTTCGCGCGCTCAGATTGTTATGATTCCGTGCGGTTGGTTTGACGATTAGCAGTGCAGCGTAGGTTCGTCTCGAATCGGTTAGCCGCTCTAGCTCGCCTCGCCACTTGGAGGACCACCACGTCTGGTCCCTTTCGGTTCGGCCCAGAAAGCAGTTCATGGGGCCGATTGCCCGTTTCCTGGAGTTGATGGATGGGCACAAAGTTGTACGTTGGCAACCTGAGTTTCAAGGTGACCAACGACGGGCTGGAAGAGTTGTTTTCTCAGTTTGGCGAGGTCCGCAGCGCCGAGGTTGTGCAGGATCGCGAGACGGGGCGAAGCCGTGGGTTCGGGTTTGTCGAAATGGTCGACGGCGCCGGTGCTCAAGCGGCGATCGCCGCGTTGCACGACAAGCCGCATGAAGGCCGTCCGCTGGTCGTCAACGAAGCTCGGCCCCGCGAAGATCGCGGGCCGCGCGGCGGTGGCGGTGGCGGCGGTGGTGGCGGACGGTACTCGCCGTACGCCGGCGGTGGTGGCGGTGGACGCCGTTAGTCGCCGCTCCCATGCTTCGCACTGCGAGCCATGAACAATCCCTGCCCTGCGGAAATCCAATTTCCGCGGGGCTTTTTCTTGGCCTGCCCGCGGCCATAATACGGCAGTCGAATAAGCCGACGCGGGGCGACGTCTCGCAGCCTCCCCGCCTCGTCCCGCCCCGTCCCGCCCTGTCGGACTCCGTCCCACCCTGGCTCACTCCCGCCCGCCCCTTCCCGCCCCTTCCTCCCGCCGCTCTTCAGCGAAAGGCCGTTATGTCTTCGATGTCTTCGAATTCCATTCGCCGTCGGTCCGCGTTCCTGACTCGCGGCGTCGCCCTGGCGTGTCGCTGGACCCGTCGAGCGGCGCCTGGGCTCGTGCTGGCATGGGCTGTGGGGCTAGGTGGAGTGCCGGTAACTAGGGTTGCCGCGCTTTGGCGGGATACGGACGGTCACGTGGCCTCTGGCGGGATTTGCTGGTTCGCGAATACATCGATTGCGGCGGCTCAAGAGATCGTTTCGCCTGCTGACTTGTCGGGCATGGTGCTGCAGTACAAAGGA
>CAIXSC010000900.1 GCA_903921945.1 uncultured Planctomycetaceae bacterium | reverse complement strand
GTACCTGCTGTGGAGCACCATGCCGGATGACGAACTATTCGCGCTCGCCGAACAAGGCAAACTGCGCGACAAATCGGAGTTAGGGCGCCAAACGCAACGGATGCTGGCGGACCCGCGGGCCAAGCGGTTCTCCGAGTCGTTCGCGTCGCAATGGTTGCGGTTGCGCAATGTCGGCATGTTCCAGCCTGACAAAAAGCTCTACCCCGATTACGACAAGTCGCTGGAAAAGAGCATGGTCGGCGAAACGACCGAGTTCTTCCATGAAGTGCTGGAGCGTGGACTTACGCTGCGTGAATTCATCCACTCTGATTGGACGATGGCCAATGCGCGATTGGCACAGTTCTACGGACTGCCAAATATCGACGGCTCCGGATTTCGACGAGTGTCGCTGCCCTCCGATAGTCATCGTGGCGGATTGCTGACTCAAGCGTCGATCTTGTCATTGACGTCCGACGGCACGCGTCATCGTCCCGTGCATCGCGGCAAATGGGTCTCCGAATCGATCTTCGGCAAGTCGCCGCCGCCACCACCCGCGAATGTCGATCCGATCGCGCCGAATCCCGTGGATTCCCCCAAGGCGACCTTGCGCATGAAACTGGAGGCGCACATTCATGACCCGCGTTGCGCCTCCTGTCATCGCAAGATCGATCCGCTCGGACTGGCGTTCGAGAACTACGATGCGATCGGCCGCTGGCGCACCAACGAGGCGGTCGAAGGCACGGGGGAAAACCCGCCTGTCGACCCGAGCGGCATGTTGCCGGACGGTCGCCGCTACAAAACCCCTGAAGAGTTCAAGCAATTGCTGCTTGCGGATATCGACGCCTTCACCCACACCTTCGTCGAAAAGCTGGCGACTTACGGTCTCCGCCGCAGCATGACATTTGCCGACCATGACGATTTAGCCGCGATTGCGAAGACCTGCAAAGCCGGCGACTATCAATTGCGCGACATAGTTGGGAACTTCGTGACCTCGGATCTCTTCCAGAAACGGTAATCGTCGGGTTTTGGGCCCGCCATCGACGCGACTCCGCAAGAAAGGTTCGGTATGAGCAATATCAACACGAACCGGTGGTTGATCCACCGACGACAGGCGCTTCGTGGAGTGGGCGTGTCCCTGGGGCTTCCCTTGCTGGACTGTATGATCGCGCCAGGCACCGCGGCGCCCGCCGCTACCATGCCGCCCAAGCCCAAACGCAGCGTGTTCCTCTATATCCCGAACGGCGTCAACACACTGACTTGGCAGATCGAGCAGGATGGCAAGCAGTTCCAGTTTTCGAAGCCGCTCGCATCGCTTGAGCGGCATCGCGCGGATGTCACGCCGATCAGTGGCTTGCATCATCCGATGGTGCTCGGAAAGCACCATAACTGCGATAAGGTCTGGCTGACGGGCGCCAATGTGCCCGGCGATGGCGGCGCCTTTCGTAACACGGTTTCGGCCGATCAACTGATGGCCGAAGTGCATGGTCCGCATACTCGGTTCGCATCGTTGGAATTGGCGATCGAAGGCCATTCGCTAGCGTGGTCGCGCGACGGTATTCAATTGCCAGCCGAACGCAACCCTCGTCAAGTGTTCAACATGCTCTTTGGTGTTGAACGCGAGAGCAAGAACGTGATTAGCCGGCGGCTCAATCGACGCAGTAGCATCCTGGATGCCGTGGCTGGCGACGCCAAGCGTCTAAATGCGAAGTTGGGAACGGACGACCGCACGAAACTTGACGAGTATCTCACCGCGGTGCGGCAAGTCGAGGTGCGCACGGAGCGGGCTGAATCCTGGCTCAACATTCCCAAGCCGAAGATCGACCCCGCGGTCGAAGCCCGACTGACTCGCCCCGTCGACCTCTCCAAGGTTCGTGAGTACCACTCGCTCTTCGCCGACCTGATGGTGCTCGCGCTCAAGACCGATTCGACACGCGTCATCACCTGCATGATTTGCAGCGAGTCCCAGGGCGGTTCGATTCCCGACATTGGCATCTCGCAATCAAGGCACGGTCTGTCGCATCACAACGGCGACCCCGAACAACTGCGGCGCCTGACGGAGACCGACACGTTTCTTGTCGAGCAACTTAGCTATCTGCTCGATCAACTCAAATCGCACCAGGAAGAAGGGCGGCCGCTCCTCGATACCACTCAAGTCCTGTGGGGGAGCGGCATGGCTTATGGCCACAGCCACGGGAATGCCAACCTCCCGACAATACTCGCGGGGGGCCGAGCGCTGGGTTATCAGCACGGCCAGCATGTCGACTTCAACCTGCCGAAGATCGGCCAGTACAACGTCGCCGACGCCAATGCCCACTATCGCATCTGCTCGCGACCTGTGGATGACAACGCGCGGTTGAGCAACCTGCTGCTGACGATGTGCCAGCGAGTCGACGTGGAGACCGACCGGTTCCAGGATAGTCTGGGGACCGTCTCCCAGGTGTTGAGTTAGGGAATCGGCCCGATTCGGCTGGAATGGCCATATTGGCTGGATAGGCCGTGTTGGCTAGATAGGCCGTATTGGCGAATTGACTGTCAACTAGATTGGCAAAGTTGGCGCTGTTGGCCCACCTACTGCGACCCTCGGCGAAT
>CAIXSC010000899.1 GCA_903921945.1 uncultured Planctomycetaceae bacterium | reverse complement strand
TCTCGTAAAGGTACGTCATGGGGAAACGCGATTGGCTCTTTCTGGCGGCCTGCCTAGCGGTACTGATCGGAGTCGCGGGCAGTCTCTGGCGACGGGAACGCGTCGCGGCGCCGCGAGAGGGAGCGGCGGCGGTCACCGGCGATCCGAGCTTTCAGGCCACGCTTCAACGAGTGAACGCCGAGTTTCGCGAGCAATGGGCGGGAGTCGGCTTGGAAACAGCGCCAACGGCGGAGCCGCTGACCCTTGCCCGGCGCCTGTCGCTCGCCCTGACCGGAGCCGTGCCGTCGCTCGAGGAAATCCGGGTACTGGAGAAAGTGCCCGATGATCGCCGGCTCGACTGGTGGCTCAGCCATCTGCTCGAAGACCGCCGATCGGCGGATTACATCGCCGAACGGTTGGCGCGAGCCTATGTGGGGACCGACATGGGGCCGTTCCTGGTGTATCGCCGCCGCCGCTTTGTCTCGTGGCTTGGCGATCGACTCCATCGCCAGGATCTCGCCTACGACGCGCTCGTGCGGAAACTGCTGACCGAAGAAGGACTTTGGACCGATTCGCCGGCCGTCAATTTCGTCACCGCCACCAGCGACCCGAATCAAGACAACAAACCCGATCCGGTGAAGCTGGCGAACCGGACGTCGCGCGCTTTTCTAGGCATGCGGATCGATTGCCTGCAGTGCCATGACGACCGCTTGGAAAAGATCCAGCTTGGCGATCCGCAGGCGCCGCGGCTTGGCGAACAACGCGACTTCCACCAGCTCGCCGCCTTTTTCAGCGATGTCGGGAACAGCATCGCCGGTATCCGCGATCGGCCGGCCGCGAAAGGCTATCAATACCAATTCCTCGGCGGACAGCAGGAGGAACGCGTCGCCGCGAAAGTTCCGTTCCTGCCGGAGTTCAATCGCCTGGACCTTTCGACGGCACCCGCCCAGCCGGCCGTTCTGAAGCCGGATCGAAAGACGCCGACCTCCGACGGCGACCTGCGCGAGCAGCTCGCGGCATGGGTCACCCACCCCGACAATCGGCCATTTGCCCGTGCCGCGGTCAACCGCTTTTGGGCGCTGGTGTTCGGCCGGCCGTTGGTGGAACCGATCGATGACATTCCGCTCACCGGCCCTTTCCCGCCAGCCCTCGAGACGCTCGCCGACGACTTCATTCGCCATGGCTATAACGTGCGGCGGCTCATCCGGTTGCTGGCGGCGACGGAGGCTTTCCAACGCGATAGCCGCGCGGACTTCGAAATCACGTCCGACCACGAGCGGCACTGGGCCGTGTTCCCGCTGACCCGCCTCCGCCCCGAGCAGGTGGCCGGGGCGGTCATCCAGTCCTCGTCGCTCGCCACGATTGACGGAGATGCTCACATCCTGCGGAAACTGATGAAGTTCGGCCAGACGAACGAGTTCGTGCAACGCTATGGCGACACGGGCGAAGACGAGTTCGCGGATCGTGGCGGCACGATTCCCCAGCGTCTGCTGCTCATGAATGGCGAACTGGTCAAAGAACGAACCAAGGAGGATCCCTTTTTCAATGCCGCGACCCGGATCGCGGTGCTCGCCTCCGATGCTTCGCGCGCCGTGGAAGTGGCCTACCTGACCGTGCTCACGCGCCGGCCGTCGAACGAGGAATGGAAACATTTCACGGACCGTATCGAGCCGACTCGCGGCAACGCCCGCATCGCCGCTTTGGAGGACCTCTGCTGGATCTTGATCAACAGCACCGAGTTTTCCTGGAACCATTGAAAACCGCGATCGCTTCCGCGTGATACCAGCCCGCAGGTGCTCAGCCGCAGTTAGCTGATCCACACGCCCCGACACCCGGCCGAACCATCAAACCCGCGACTGCCTTCCCAACCGCTGCAGGCACCCTACAAGCCGCCGACGCCCGTCGATGCGTCCAAACCCGATGGGAAAGTTTTTAAAACGGACATTGACAAGAAAGGGGAAATAGCTAGACTTTCCCTTGGTGTGAAGAGATTGTGAAGTTTCCACTACGCTTCGGACGAAAAACTCCTCAGTTTTTTTCGTTATTGTGTGTGTGGTGCTCGGTCTGTCCCCAGCGGGTCAAGCCGTACCTTTGAGGGCGGCTCGACTTTTGTTTCCAAATCGCGAAGCATACGTTGAATGAGACAGACTTTGTAGCCGTGCTCCTCTAGGCTGACTCCTCTAGTCATGCCAGGCTTAGAAAGAATTCTCTATGGCCAAGACTCACGCGATTCCGCCGTCGGTCGTTGCCCTGCGCGACGCCAACGCCTCCACGAAAAACGTAGTCGAGGCCCCACCCCTGCTGCCCGACTTAGCTCGAGGCGCGTCGGTGAAGAGCGGCGACCTGCGTGAAGATGCATCGATGCGCACTGATGTTGCGGCTTCCGACATTGTTTGGTTCGAAGCAGACGACTGCCTCTCCTACGAAGCGTTCAACTCCGAATCACGGCTCAAACCTGATGAGTATGTCCGTTTGATCATCGGGCCTGACAAAAAGGTGATGGCCGCAACCCGCGATTTCGACCGGCAAAGATTTTGGGATGCTTTTGCGATCGGCATGCGGAAACGCGGCCACGAGATAAAACCGGTTGAATTCACCATCGCTTATGGCATCGCGGGGTTTAAGCACATACGCCAATCCCAAAGCACGTCTTGATCTCCTTCCTGATCGCTCGTTGTTTTCGAAAACGCGAATCCCATTTTTCGTGGTAGTCGGTGCCGACCTTTCGTGAGGACGGAGATGCCCGAGTTTTCTGTGCAACGCGAACCGAAGGGTAGGCTTCGAGGCTGCTATCAATTTGGCATGTACTTGAACGACCAGTTGCCGAAAGGCGTGGCCCATTTTCATCCCTGGGTGCCTGATAGCGGCATGACCATCGTTGGGTCCGCCGTTGCCCAGCACCTCGGACCGATCGGACCAGCGACTAGCGAAACCGCGCCCTGCTTTGTTTGGCTATGCAATTTTGCGGTTGGCCCTTCGCACTATCTTTGTGTCGAACTCGATCGCAAGCAGGTCTTAGTCAAGCACCATTTACCAGACGACTACGTTCTCCTTGCACAAGAAGTAGTCCAGAAGTGTTTCGATGTGCAAAGCCGCGAACTGACTAACGAATCCGAAATCGTCAAAAGGCTGCAAGGCACTCCTCCATGTTGGCCTTACCCCAGTTCGCCCTGACCGGTTATCGCGCTACCCTCTGAAGCCCTAATCCCTAAACGATTCCTCGGATTCCTGACCCGAAGCGGCAACGAACCGTGAGTCGGGCATCAACGGCTCTCGAAATCTCGGCGTCGGAACAGCAGGACACGTCCCCGACGAAGCTCGGCCGGTCCGCGATTCTCTTTCCGGACCGTCAACCTGTATCCGCTGGCCCGTGACACCGCTAGACTTTCGCCGGCGGGAAACACCGTGGCCTCTTGGGCCGCCACGCGTCGTGCAGTCGCGCTTCACGCGTCGTGGTATCGCGGTGACGCGATATCACGATGGATCGCTGAAATGACTGCGTGTGCTTGCCGCAAATCGGTCGTCTTCTTCATCGCCGCTCGCGTGCGAACCGGTGGCTCAGCGTGACGGGTGCGCGGCGAGGGTTCGTTCGCCCGCTTCGAGTAGCTCCACGATGCGATCGACATCGTAGACGCACCCGCCCCAGGTGCCGCCGCCGGCGCGTTGCAGAGCGGCCCAGAGCCGCGTGTCGGCGGGCAATTGGGCATCAGGAGCCAAGTCGGCGCGGGGCGAGCGTCGCGCGAGCACCTGAACGCCCTCCTGCGGGCTAAAGGTCCGCTCGGCGCCATCCACGATTTCGCCCACGAGATCGACCGATCCGAGCAGTTGCTGGCGGTCGATTTCAATGCGAATCCGGTCGCCATCCCGTACTTTGCCGATGGGGCCGCCCGCGAGCGCTTCGGGGCCAACGTGGCCGATGCAGGCCCCGGTGCTGACGCCGGAAAAACGGGCATCGGTGACCACGGCCACTTCGCGGCCCCACGGGAGGAACTTGAGCGCGGAGGTGATTTGATACGTTTCTTCCATGCCCGAAC
Source organism: uncultured Planctomycetaceae bacterium (assembly GCA_903921945.1). Classification (GTDB taxonomy): domain Bacteria; phylum Planctomycetota; class Planctomycetia; order Pirellulales; family Pirellulaceae; genus CAIXSC01. The sequence continues at coordinate 9,694 of CAIXSC010000899.1, read as the reverse complement.
CCATCGGGCCGCGAGCGACCAGGACAAGGACATCGCCCGGTTTAAGCGGTCGGTCGGACTGGCCTTTGATCGCTTGGATCGCCGCCCGCTCGCTGGTGAACACCCGCGCGGGGCCCGTCTTGCGATAGACGCCATCCGCGTCCACCACCTTGGGATCGATCGAGGTCGCTTTGATCACCGAGCCTTCGGGGCAAAGATTGCCGCGCGGGAAGCAGACGGTGCTGGTCATGCCGCGGCGCCGGGCCTCGGCGGGCGGGATGATGACTTCGTCCGGGTCGATGCCGTCCCGTTCCCGCAACAGCGTTCGCATGCGTTGACGACGCTCTGAACCCTCCCATTGCGCGAGCGCTTCGCCCCAAGTGACACCGGCCGCGGTCATCGCTTGCAACTTCAACAATCCCAAATCTCGCAGGTGAAGCATGACCTCGGGCACGCCGCCCGCGAGAAAGACTCGGACGGTGGGATGGTTCACAGGGCCATTTGGAAGCACGTCCACGAATCGCGGCACCGCTCGATTCACCGCGCTCCAGTCCTCGACGGACGGACGCCGCAGGCCGGCGGCAAACGCGATCGCCGGAATATGAAGCAGCAGGTTGGTCGACCCGCCACAGGCCGCGTGTACCACCATCGCGTTATGCACGGAATCGTCGGTGAGAATGTCGCGCGCTCGAATCCGGCGTTCGGTTTGATGCCAGAGCGCGCGGGCGCTGCGGCGCGCGAGGTCGAGCCAAACCGGCTGTCCGCTAGGAGCCAGCGCCGAGTGCGGCAGCGCCAATCCGAGCGCTTCGCCAATCACTTGCGAAGTGGCAGCCGTGCCCAGGAACTGGCAACCGCCTCCCGGCGACCCGCATGCCGCGCAGCCGGCGGCGGCGGCTTCCTCCAACGTGATGTGTCCATGCGAATAACGGGCCCCGATCGTCTGCACCTTGCCGGCATCTTCGCCGTGAGTCGGTGGCAAGGTCACGCCACCAGGCACCAAGACCACTGGCAGGTCGTGCATGGACGCCAGCGCGATCATCATCGCGGGCAACCCCTTGTCGCAGGTGGCGACACCCATCACGCCGTCGCGAGTCGGCAGCGAGCGGATGAGGCGCCGCATAACCAGCGCGGCGTCGTTGCGATATGGCAGGCTGTCGAACATTCCCGTCGTGCCCTGGGTCCGACCGTCGCACGGATCGGACACATACGCGGCGAACGGAACGCCCCCTGCCGCCTTGAGTTCCCGAGCGGCCGCTTGGACCAACAGGCCGACCTCCCAATGTCCCGTGTGATACCCCAGCGCGATCGGCGTCCCGTCCGGCGATCGCACGCCCCCCTGCGTGCTGAGGATCAGGAACTGCTTCCCCGTCAGCTCGTCGGGGTTCCAGCCCATACCCGCATTTTGTGTCCAGCCGAACAAATCGCCGCTCGACCAAGTCCGCAGGATCTCATCCGTCAGTGGCAGTTTTCCGCGAGGACCTTCGCCATGGGTCTCGATGGCGTAAAGCGAATCGTCCGAGCCGTCGAACAGCGAGGCTTGCGTGGTCATGTCAGTCCTGTGGGATGAACGGCAGTCGCGACGCGTGGATCGCGGGCGTGGAACTTGGAAGTGGATCGCGGGCTAGCCAACGCGACTCGATCGGCGCCCGATTAGGGGCGAGTCCGCGGCTTGCGGACGAACAGATCGGCCGCGCCTAAAGCATGATGGTCGCGGCCATCGACATGCAAGGTCAAATGGCAGGCGCCGTGCGCCTCCTCGGGAATCTTGATCGTCGCGCGAAATACGCCCGGATTCCGCCAATCGAGCACTTCGTTCAACCACCGGCGATCGTTCGCCTGCCGATACGCCACATCGAAACGCTCGAACTCCCGCGCGGCGGATTCAAAGTCGTCGCGCGCCGGCATGTCGACCCGCAGTCGATCCCGCCGGCAGACCAACTGCAACGTGGCCTTGCCCGCCACCGGACTCTCGAGCGCCATCTCCACTTCCTGGCCCGCTTCGACATCGCCCGGCACCTCCACGCGCGCCGCCAGCGGATGGCGGATTCGCAACAGGGGATCGCCGAGCAGGTTGAATAAATGCAGATGCTCACGCCGCTCCTCTGGCAATAACTTCGCCGAGGGACTGACGGTCGCGGCGAGCGCGTCGAGCAACTGACGATGGGCGTCTTCAGGTTCGTTCTTGAGCAACCGCTGCTTGGCTCGCATCAACACCTCGCCCAACGTTTCGCGGCGGTGCCGGAACACTTCTTCAAGCATCCCGTGGGCGAGCACTGCCATGGCGTAAGGCATCGTGACCCGCGAACCGCAAAGCGCGGCGATCGGTCCACCTTCCGCCCGCATCATTTCCTCCGCGAAACAATCGCGAGGAAAATCGTACGCCCCGGTGTAGCACGCCAACATCACGGCGATCGGTGGCGCGTGCTTGGCTTGCAGTCTCGACAGATCGTTCACTGTGAGAATCGGATGCGTGCCGTTGGGCAGACGGACTCGATCGAGTTGCAATGGATGGCCATGCCCGATGTATACCCAGAACAAACAGCCTTCGTTGAACCGCTCCAGCGTCGCCTGCTGGAACCGCCGCGGATCGGGACAGTAAGGACTGCGCCAACTCCCGTAGGTCATCGACGTCTCGTAGCAATTCGGAATGCCATCGGTGAGGAATTTTTTGGTCGCGGTTTCCAACAGCGAATCGACCAACGCCCCGAACCCGCCAACGCCAGCCACGAAGTTCACTCGCTGCCTCCACAGGCTGTGGTCAAGCGTTTGCTCGTAGGCGGCAATGCGGCTTGTGAGCGCCGCGAGTTCAGCAGCCGAGTCGACCGGCAAGCGGCCGATCGCCAAGTCGGGCGAATCATCGTCGTCCAGGTCGGCGTACCCATTGTCGGTGGCAATCTGCGGCTCGGAGCCCCACCGAGTGTTCACCTTGGCATCCGCGAAAAACGCGGGAATGGTGCGTGAGCGCAGCGCCGCATCCCGATTGTCGGCCGGTGGCGCGTCTCCCACGAGCACAATCGATCGCAACGCGCCGCTCCGCGCCGTCGCTCGAATCCGGGTTCGAATTCGCTCGCGGGCCTGGTCAGCACCGTCCACGCCTTCCAACACCATGAGATCGACACGATGCCCCTGGCCGCGCCGAAAGGCGAGCCATTCGGACAATCCCGAAACCAACGGGGCCGGACAAACAACGATCGTGTCCGGACCGGTGGCGCGAGCGATCGCGGCCGGCGCGGAGGGGCCGTCATTTCGTAGCATGTTCGCCGGGGTTCGGCTGGCTGGCGGCGGACTGGCTGGAAGCTGGGCAAGCGCCGCGAGTAACGACAACAGGCCGATTGTATGCATGGTGACACCCCGGAAATGGCAACGCGACGACGAACTTGCCGACTAAACGAGTGCCGCGGAAACGACGTCACTGGCTCAACGGCCCCAAGGCCCGCCACCACGCGCTACTCGAAGCGAATCTGCGTGCTCGCCACTGACCGTCGCCAGCGTTCCAGCAGCACTTGCTTGCCCACGCTATTTACCCGAACGGTCGTATTCGTGCCAACAGTGAATCCGAGATTTGAGTATCCAGCGCCGTATCCTCGGAACACCAAGGTGTCCGAATAGAGCGCGAAATCAGTGACCGTATCCATCGAAGCCAGATCGCCTTCAAACACAAGAAGATCGCGATCTAGTTCCGACGTGAGCCGATCGACGCCGGCGCCGCCATCGAGATAGTCCGAGCCAAGGCCGCCGTTCAGGCTGTCCGCTCCCGCGCCGCCAAAAATCGAATCGATACCGCCAAGGCCGAACAGCGTGTCGTTTCCATCCCCGCCAAAAATCTGATCGCGAGCATGGGAGCCGATGATCCGGTCGTCGCCCGCGCGACCGTCCAAATAGGTGACTCCGACCAAGCTGCCAGCCGAAAAATCGAGGTTGTCGGGCAACGAAGCGTTGTCGAGCCCCAGGATTGGCAAACCTCCACCCACCAAGGTCTCCAGTCCTGTCGTGACAAAGTTGAATTGGCGAAAGACCAACGGTTCGGGCCCGATATTCACCAGGACATCCGTGTGCATGCCGCCATCCATCACGTCATACAAAGACTCGTCGCCGCGAGTTATCAACGTGTCGTAGCCAGGGCCGGCGAAAATGGTGTCCGCACCCGGTCCGCCACGGATACCATCGTCAAACAGGCCACCGTCGATCCAATCGTCGCCGTCACCCCCCATCAAATAGTCGAAGCCAATGTCACCCAATAGACTGTCCGCGCCGGCGCCACCATACAGCCAGTCGCTTTCCGAGGATCCCAGCAGCAGGTCATTTCCATCGCTACCGAAGATGAGATCCCGTCCGCCCGTTCCGACCAGCGTATCGTTGCCGACGGTGCCCGCGAAAATGTTGGTGCGCGATCCGATCAAGGGCATGATTCCCGAGATATCGACCGTTTCGCCGTTGTCGGCGATCGCCAGCCGCGCGATTTCAAAATTCAACGCCCGCAATCGTCCCCGTCCTGAACCGAGTGACAATTCACGTCCCGCCGGATTGCCCAGATAAGCTTGCAGGGACCGAATATCGGTGTCGAGCAACGCGCCAAGATTGGCCACCGTCAAGACGATCGTGATCGTGTCCGTGCCATCCTTGCCGTCGAAAACCGTTAAATTCGTGCCGTCTTGATTGGTGACGACCAAGTCATTTCCCGCCGTGCCTTCGACGAATGTGGGAATCTCGTAGCGGGTATTTACCAGCCGCGTGAACGAGAACGGTTGCGGATTGTTGGGATCCGCGAATTCGTAGTCCTGCAACCCCTGCGCGTTGCCATCGAAGGTATCGAGGCTCAAAGCGGCGCTGTTGAATGTCGCGTCGACATCCGCCAGCAGAATGTCGGTGGCTCCAATGTTGATGAGCGTATCGTTGTCGGTCGCATCATCCTTGGCGCCAGCGCCGCCATCCAATATGTCATTGACCGCTTCGGTCCCCTGGATACGAAGAATATCGTTGCCCGACCCGCCCTCAAGGCTGTCGACGCCGCCCCGTCCATTTAACGTGTCCGCTCCGCCATAACCGCTCAACGTGTTGGTGTCCGGGTCGCCATAGAGCGTGTCGCCGGCCGAACCGCCTCGCACATGCTCGATGCTGTTGTTGATGCCCGACGACGCCACCAACCCACCGCTGGCCCCGCCATTGACGTCGGTCGCCGCGCCAATTTCCAAATCGACGCTGACGGCGGTCGACCGGTTCGAGTAATCCAGGGTGTCGCCACCCGCTCCGCCGTCGATCCACGTCACGCTGCCGCCGCTATCCAACCGGAACGAGTCGGCGCCCGAGCCGCCGACAAGCCGAGCCATCCCTGCGAACTGCGTCGAGCCATTCAAGTTGCCGGCGTTGGCGGAGGTCACTGCGAACGTGTTCGTTCCATCTGTCACCGAGAGCGTATCGGCGCCCCCAGTTCCGCCACTGACCGACCCCGCGAACGCCGCCACTCCGCTCGCCAGGACGAACGTGTCGTTCGCCGCCCCGCCGAGCAGCGATTCGATGCCCGTGAATGACGACGCGCCCGAGCCGCTGATCGAGCCGGCGTTCGAGCCGGTCAATGTCCACGTTTGCGAGAGCGCTGGCCCGCGCAACTCGTCGGCGCTGCCTGACTCGCCATGCAACGCGTACGCCCCGCTTCCCGTCCGCGTCGTCAACACGAGCGTGTCGTCGCCGGCCCCGGCTTGCACGGTCACGCTGGCACTCAGCCCGCTTCCCGACCCGTTCAATCCATCGAATCCTTCCAGCCGAAGGGTATCTGCGAAAGTGGAACCGATCAACGCAAGCGATCCGATCGGATTGATGAATATCAAGTCCGGGACCCCCGACGAACCGAGGTCCAAGCGCGAGACCCTATCGTTGGCAGCGCCATGATCGGTGAACACAGCGGTCTCGCCAGCCACCAAATCCGCCAAGCTGGCGGTGATCGCCGTGGCGACCACGGTGGTCGAAATCTGCTCCGTGCCGGTGAATGTGAGCGTCGCGCCATCGATCGCAAGCCGACCTGAATCGGGGCCATCCGCGCCGGTTGGAGCCGCCGGCGTAAAAGACACGCTGGACGCCGTTCCGCCCGCCACCGTGACCGCATCGCTTCCCGTTCCCCCTTCGAACCGCACCGCGACCGCGGGCGACGTGGACTGGTCGACGATCAAACTGTCGCTTCCCCCCAGTCCCTGGATCGCCACCCCGACTCCACTGAGGGCAGCCGCTGGAGCCGTGAATACTTGCATGCCGCCCAGCAACACCTGAATCGTGTTGGCGACACGCTGGACCTGAAAGATGTCGTCTCCGGCCGTGCCTTGAATCACAGGAGCCGATGTGTAGGACTGCGTGACCGTAACGTCGTTGCCATCGCCGCCAAAGTAACTGATGAAACCCGCTGTCCAGCCGGATGGCGAGGCGCCATCGGCGAGCGACGCGAAAGTACCCGTGACCGCGTCCACACCGTCGTTGTCGATGATGCGGAACACCGTGCCTGCTGCCGGACTGTACCCTAGCGTCACGGCAAGATTCGCTCCACCCAAATCCACCGTGCCCGTAACATTCAGCCGATCGAACTCGCCCGCATTGGGGCCGTTGACTTCCACATGGAATGTCGAGCCGCTCGCAAGTGTGACACTGCCTGTCGATAATGTGCCAGGACTGTTTCCCGGCGCGAGCGTGCCGCCGGCGGAGACACCGACGCTGCCGCCCACCACACCGCTGCCTCCCAGCGTCGCGCCGCTTGCCACGGTCACCGCGCTATCCGAGGCAAGCGAACCGTCTACCAATAAAGTCCCGGCGTTCACCGCCGTCGCGCCGCTGTAACTGTTGACGCCCGACAGCGTGGCGGTTCCGGTCGTCGATTTCGTCAGCCCCGCGCTTCCCACCAACGCCACCGCGACACTGCCGGACCGCAGATCCACCGAGGACACGCTCGCCAACGTTCCCGTTGTCCCGACAACAGAGCCGCCATCGATCACCAATTGGTTAATGGCTGTGGTGGACGCCGCAAGATCAGCCACACTGCCGGCCGCGACCACCAACGTGGTCTGGGAGTTTAACGAGTCGTTACTGGTGAACTGCATCGTCCCATTCGTAGCGCGCACCGTCCCGGTGCCTGAGTTGACGGTGGCCGTCGGGGTGCCGCTCGACAGATCCAGATACTGCGCGCCGTTCGCCGAGCTGGTGTCGGTTTCCAGGGTGCTCGTCGATACGCTCAGCGAGTCTCCCGACGCGCCGATGTCCCCGGCAGCGATCAACGTCACCGCCGCTGCGACGATATCCGTGCCGGCGTCCCCGCGATCCTGGATTCCGCCTGTTCGCGCCCGCAACGTCACCGCACTTCCTGTGGCGCTGATCTGTGTCGCCGACACCGTGCCGCCCACAATCGTGACGGAGTCCAGGAACAGCGAGCTGTCGATCGCGACCGCGCCCGAGCCGGCCGCCAAATCCCCAATCCGTAAATCCGAAAAACCATCCATGAAGAGCGCGAGTTCCGCATCGTTCACATTGAATGTGCCGCTCGCGCCACCCACGCCGATCGTGGCCGTTGCCGGGTACGGCGCGAATACAACCGTTCCGCTGCCGGACATCGTGCCTTGAAGCTCGACATCGCCCGCTGTAACCGTCAGCGATTGCGCGCCGAGCGCCGCCGAGCCGATTTGGGTGAACACGCCCGTCCCAAGCGATACCGACAACGGCGCGGTGGCGGAAATCCCGGCCGTGATCGTCGCGTTCAAGTTGGCAAGGCTAATCGCGACCGCGCCGCCACTGATCGTCAGCGCGTCTGTCGCCGCGTCGCCAATGACCAAAGCCCGTTGCGACACTAAGGTCATGCCGTCGAGCCGCAAGTCGCCCAGCAGCGACGAACTGGTGTCGCCCGCATTGAGCGTCGTGTTGTCGTCCAACCGCAGGCTGGCGCCGTTCGGCACCGAGATACCCGAATTGGTTGTCAACGTTCCCTGAAACCAAACTTGTCCTGTCACTCCCGTCGCGACCGTCAACGCCGCGCCCGAACCGTCGCCAAGTCCTGTGACGGCGCCGGCGAATGTCGTCGTGCCGCCTCCGACGCCGGCCAACAAGGTCAGATCCTGGCCGCCACCCGCGATCGAGGCGAACGATAGCAGGCCACCCTTTGTATCGATGAACACGGCCGCCGTGGATAACGTCGTCGCGCCGAACGCGGCTCCATCGAAGCTGCTCCAGGTCAGGCCGTCCAGTTGCACCGCGCCCGCGAGGTTCGTCGCTGTGTCGCCATCGGCCAGCGTCACGTCCATGTCGAACCTTAAACTGCTGGAATTGCCGCTCGCCAGAAGCCCCGACTGGCCGGCGATCGTGCTTTGGAAACGCACGAGGCCCGTCACGCCGCTCGCGACGGTCAGCGCGGGGCCGGCTCCGTCCCCCAGCGCCGTCACCGCGCCCGTGAAGGTGGTGGTGCCAGCCGCGATACCGGCCGCCAACGTCAGATCCCGATTGCCGGCGTTCAGCGACGCGATGGCGATCGTGCCGCCTCCCGAGTTCAAGCTGGCGTCGGCTGTCATCGTGACCGCTCCGAGGGTCATCGCGGTTGCGGTCGTGGAGACAGCGCCCGCGATCCGCGTTCCGCCCGCTGCGGTCGTGGTTGTCACGCCGCCCGCGAACCGCGTGCTGTCGCTTGCGTCATCGCCCAAGGTCACGGTCCCGGTATTTGCGAAGTTCACCGCGCCCGTGATGTCGGTTTGCGTTCCCTGGAATGCCACGTTGTAGCCGCCCGCCGCCGCGGTCAGCGCCCCGATGGTGGCATCTTGCGCAAATCGCACGCTGTTGCCCGCCGTTGTCGCGGTGATCGCCGCCGTCGCAACCTCCACCGCTCCCTGGAAAGTGATGCCGCCCGAGTTCAACACCGTCAACACACCGAAGTCCGTGTCGACCGCGCCGCCGACCACGGCCGCCGCTGTTGTGTCGAACGTCGCGTTCGATGCTGTTCCACCCGTGACGCCCCGTACCGCGCCCGTGGTGATCGTTCCGCTGCCGGAACGCAAGGTTAGCGTGAAGCTATTTTCAATTGTCGTGGAACCCGTGATCGTCAACGCGGCGTCCGTCGTGGCGGCGTCCGTGTCGACCGTGACGCTGCCTCCTACCATCACCGCGCCGCTAAGGCTCACCGAACCCGCGGTCGCGGCGTTGTCGGTTTGCAAGTTGGCATTCAAACGGATGGTTTCGGCGGAGGCGTTCACCGCGCCCGACGATGTCGCCGACCCCAGGGTTAAGGCCGAGTTCACGCGAATCTCGTCCGTGCCACCCTGCCCATCGATCGACACCGCCGCTCGGAATGGCGAGTCGGCGTCGACGGATGATAGATCCACCACGTCGTCGCCGCTTTGATCGCCGACAATCGACAGCGAGACGGTCGGCGTCGCGAACGTGAGATCGGAAAGAGCGACGTCGAAGTCCACCTGCATATTGGACCCTGTCGCGTCCAGCACAGTCGCTGTGATCGCCGACCCCGTGGCATCCACGGGCCCGTTGTCGATATCGAGCACCAAATTGGCCGCCGTCGAAGTGACGGTCATCGGCTCTAGTTCGGTAAAGGAAAGTTGGCCACCGAAGGCGGTTCCCGCGAATGTCAAAACGCCTCCGCCCAAGGCGTTCGCCGCGTAAGTAAGCGTGGTGAATGTGCCCGCTTGAACCGTAAGACGATCGCCGCTGGCCGTCGACTGGACACCGCCGTCGACCACCATGC
>CAIXSC010000898.1 GCA_903921945.1 uncultured Planctomycetaceae bacterium | reverse complement strand
GACCGACAAAAAGTACCGCAGCAGCCGGGAGCGTTGATCGGCGGTTTCGGTGGCGATCGGCGTCGCCAGCAACGCCTCGATGTCCGGCGGCGTCGAACTTGCCGCGGCCTGCGGAGCGGTGGTGAACGCCACGCGGAATCGGCCCAGGTTGGCCGCGTAATAACGTTCGCACAACAGCCGTACCACGAGCCGTCCCGCCGCTGGAGTCGGCGTCTTTAGATTGAAGACAGCCCAATGCGTCCGCCCCTGGCCGCCATTGATCGACCAGCCGGTTTGCTTGTTGTCGTCGATCGCCGCCGCCGCGCCGTTACCGCCGTTCGCGAAACTATGCGACGCGCCGCCGAATTCGCGATCGACCAGCGTTCCATCGAGCTGCGTCGACGCCAAGCCGATATTGCTCAGGAAGAAATCGCCATGGGGCCCCTCGTAGTAAACCCGCCCTGGTCCGTGCTTGGGCAGTCGATCGTCCGCAATCGCCTCCAGCCGAACGGCCGTCACGCCCGCCGGCACGTTGTCCAAGGCCACTTCAAATAGATCGCTCTTCGATTGATCACCGCTCGACAGAATCGAGTGATCCTCGAGCACGGTGAGCAGCGGTAAACCGCTGGTCGCGGCGACGGGACGGAGCGTGATCCAGGGCGTTGCCCGTTTGGATTGTTCATCGCGCCACGCCGCGAATCGTCGTTCCAGATTCGCGCGGCGGCGGTCCTCCAGCGCCGACGCGGCGGCCGTGTTCGCCGCCGTATTCGCCGCGACATTCGCCGCGCCTAACGACAGTCGAAAGCGGCCGATCACATGACCGCCGCCTTGTTCTTGTCGCAGCGTTACCGTCCAGCGGGTCGGCGCCCCAATCGGCGGCGACGTGGCGGCGGACGGCGAGGCTGGCCGAGTTTCCGGCGACGCGGCGAAATGGAACACGGCCGCTCGATCGCGATTGAGCGGTTGGTCGGGAGCGTGAATGCCCCAACCGGTCTTCGGCTTGCCATCGATGGCAGCGGTAACCGGAAACATCGGCTGTTCGATGTCCGCCGTCGCGTTGGCGATCGCGAGATTTCGGGCCGCGTTACCAGCCTGCGGCGCGCCGCCAGCCCGCGGGGCGGCCGCGATTTGAATCTCGGTCAGCACGAAGTTGCCGTGTGGTGTGCGGCCGGGGCCGGTGCTTCCCAGGGACGGATGGGTCAATGTCTCCAGGCGCAAGGCTTGGAACGCGTCGGAGTCGGTATCGAAGGTCACCGTGTAAGTGTCGCTCGCGGGAACAGCTCCGACCGCAAGGAGCGAACCATCTTCGAGCCGCTCCAGCTTCCCGCCACTCGACGTCGTCGCCTCGACCGGCGCGAGCGTCGTCCACTTCAGGTCGTCGCCGATGGGAAACTTGTCGGCAAGCGCCGCTTCGGCCGCCGCGATTCGCTGTTCCAAATCCGCCCGCCGATCGGCCGTTGCCGCGTCAACCACGTCGATTTCCGGCTCGTCGGCGTTGTTGAGCAAGGCGAACATCGAATAGTACTCGGTGTGCTTGATCGGATCGAATTTGTGCGTGTGGCACTGAGCGCAGCCGAGCGTCAAGCCAAGCCATGCCGTGCCCGTAGTGCCCAGTCGATCGACCATCGCGTGGAACCGGAATTCCAGCGGATCGATGCCGCCTTCCTCGTTCAGCATGGTGTTGCGATGAAAACCGGTCGCCACTCGCTGATCAAGCGTCGCGTTCGGCAACATGTCGCCTGCGAGCTGTTCGATTGTGAACCGGTCATAAGGCAAATCCGCGTTCAATTGTCGAATGACCCAATCCCGATACGGCCAAATCGTCCGCGGGCGATCTTTCTCGTAGCCGTTCGTGTCGGCGTACCGAGCGAGGTCGAGCCAGCGCCGGGCCCAACGCTCGCCATAGTGCGGCGACGCCAACAGCCGATCGACGTAACGTTCGTACGCATCCGGTCCCCCGTCGCCCACGAAATCGGCGACGTGATCCAGTTCGGGTGGAACCCCGGCTAGGTCGAGCGACACGCGCCGGGCCAGCGTATGACGCTCGGCGTCCGGTGATGGCGACATCGCGGCTCGTTCCAGTCGGGCGAGCACATGGCGATCGATCGGCCCGCGAGACCAGGAACGGTTCGCGATCTCTGGCAGCGGCATGGCCCGCGGCGCAACAAAGGCCCAATGCGGTTGATAGCCGGCTCCCGCCGCGATCCAGCGTTTCAACACCGACCGCTCGGCGTCGCTGAGTCGTTTCTTCGTCGCCGGCGGCGGCATCCGAGTGTCGTCATCAGAAGACTCGATGCGGCGCACAAGTTCGCTGGCGTCGATTCGTTCCGGCACAACGGCCCGCTCACCCGACTCTAGCCGCGCGATCGCCCCTTCCCGCGTATCCAACCGCAATCCGGCTTC
>CAIXSC010000897.1 GCA_903921945.1 uncultured Planctomycetaceae bacterium | reverse complement strand
GTTTTGCGTCGGCCGGTTTCGCATCGGCCGGCTTAGCTTCCTCGGTGGGCTTAGTGTCGGCCGGTTTCACTTCCGCGGCCGGTTTTGCATCAGCCGGTTTCGCGTCAGCCGGTTTCGCGTCGGCTGGTTTCGCGTCGGATGGTTTCGCTTCAGCTGGCTTGGCTTCCTCAGTGGGCTTTGCATCAGCCGGTTTCGCATCGGCTGGCTTCGCATCGGCCGGTTTGGCTTCCGCGGCGGATGCGGCTTCCTGGGCGGTGGCCGGCAGGTGCAGGGCGGGAGTTGCCAAGCCGACGGCGGTGGCGGCCAGGCAACGGGCCGCGAGAGAAAGGTATCGCATGAATGGGAAGCTTTATCTCGGAAGAGCGTTGGTAGAGGTGACTCCGTTCCGGAAGGGCCGGCCGTGCTCCTTGATGGCTGGCAGCGGGCAATCGCTATCTAAGGGTTGTAGCTGCCGAATCGCGGGTTTGCAAATTCGCGGCTTGGCGAAACGGCTGGCGTTCGCCCGCGGCGAGTCGCCTACGCCCGTCAGATCGGGTTGGGGGGACAAAAAAAGGTCCATCCGGGATTCGTGTGGGTCCCGCCGAGGATTCGAGCCTCGACGAACTTCCGATCCACGGCGACAGCCGCACCCTGCGACTCCTGCGATGGCGACCCACAGGAAACCCAGAAGAACCCCAAAAAAAAAACGGCACCGCCGGCCGCCTGGGGCCGGGGTGCCGCTGGGGTGGATCAAGCTTTTCCCGCCGAACTGTTTCCGAAGAGCTATCTCCGCCGAACTTTTTCCGCGGAGCGTTCCAGGCGGAGCGATCACGGCGGAGCGATCACGGCGGAGCGGTTTCGGCGACGCTATTCCAGGATCATGTCATCCACGGTGCGACCGGACGGGATCATCGGCAGGACGTGTTCTTGGTAGGGAACTTCGACGTCGAGCACGAATGGGCCGGGGTAGTTGATCATTTCTTCGAGGGCGCCGACGAGGTCGGACTTGCGGCTGACCGAGGCGGCGGCGCAACCGTAACCTTTCGCGATCGCGACGAAGTCCGGGTAGCGTTGGGTGGCGTAGATGCTGTCACCCTTGCCGCATGCTTCCGCGTGGTCGATGGGTCCGAGGTAGGTATGGGCGCGGTTGCCTGCGTGGAAGCGGTCTTCCCATTGCACGACCATGCCCAAGTGCTGGTTGTTCAGCAGCAGGACTTTGACCGGCAGTTTTTCGCAGTGCAGCGTGGCCAGTTCCTGGATGTTCATCTGGAAGCTGCCATCGCCGTCGATATCGACGACCAGGGCATTGGGGTGAGCGGCCTGCACACCCATGGCGGCGGGCAAGCCGAAGCCCATCGTGCCCAACCCGGAGCTTGACATCCAGGTGCGCGGCTCGCGGAACTTGAAGAACTGGGCCGCCCACATCTGATGCTGGCCGACGCCGACGGTGATGTAGGTTTCGCGTTCGCTGGACAGGCGCGACAGTTCGGCGATCGCGTGCTGTTGCAGAATGCCTTCGAAGCGATCGTCGTAGCGGAACGGCCGTTCCCGCTTCCACTGATGCGTTTGCTTGACCCAGGCGGAAATGTCTTCCGGCGCTTCGACGATCTTGTTCAGTTCGTCGAGCGCGAACTTGACGTCGCTGCAGATCGGGATGTGCGCCGCCTTGTTCTTGTTCAGCTCCGACGGGTCGATGTCGATGTGCACGATTTTGGCGTGCTTGGCGAATTCGGCTAGCTTGCCCGTCACGCGGTCATCGAACCGCACGCCGATGGCGATCAGCAGATCGCAATCGCGCACCGCCCAGTTGGCGTACACGCTGCCGTGCATGCCGAGCATATCCAGGGACAGGGGATCTTCGTTGGGGAACGCGCCGAGTCCCATGACCGTCATCGTGACGGGAATGCCGGTGCGGCGGACGAATTCGCGGAGCGAATCGCTGGCACCGGACGCGATGATTCCGCCGCCGGCGTACACCAGCGGCCGCTTGGCCAGCTTGATGGCCGCCGCGACCTGCCGGATTTGCTCGGGTTGGGCACGCCGCGTGATCACCCGGTAGCCTGGCAAGTTCATCGGCTCGGACCAGTTGGGGCGGCACTGAGCCAACTGAACGTCCTTCGGCATATCGATCAGCACCGGGCCGGGGCGGCCAGTGGTCGCGATATGGAACGCCTCTTTCATCACTCGCGCGATGTCATTGACATCCGTCACCAAGTAGTGATGTTTCGTGATACCGCGGCAAATCTCGACGATCGGCGTCTCCTGAAAGGCGTCTGAACCGATCACAGGGGTAGGCACTTGGCCGGTGATCGCGATCAGCGGGATGCTGTCGAGCTTAGCGTCGGCGATTCCGGTCACCAGATTGGTCGCGCCTGGACCGCTGGTCGCCATGACGACGCCCGGCCGGCCGGTGGAGCGGGCATAACCCTGAGCGGCGAACGTTCCGCCCTGTTCGTGCCGCGGCAGAATGGTGCGAATGCGATCGGCGTACCGCGTAAGCGATTGGTGCATCGGCATGCTGCATCCGCCGGGGTACGCGAACAGTACCCGTACGTCGTGATCCACCAGCGATTTCACCAGGACATCGGCGCCGGTCATCAATTCCGTACTTTGGGGCACACTCACGCTCGTCATAAAAATCGCTCCTTGGCGCGAACGGTATCGAGGGCGGTTCCCGACGTCTCGCCCGCCACTTGGCGGAGATAGGACGGGTCGCTAGTCCGTCCTATTGTGCCGCGCGGTCAGGAAAAGTCCAAGGGCCGCCCCCGTCCCTCCACCGCTTTTCCCGATCGTGCCGGGGATTACGATGGTAACACCGGCCGGCGGCCGCTAGCTGCCCATTGGCGTTTCCAAGTTGCCCGCGGGGTGGTTGCCACAGTGGGAAAATCCGCGAAAACGCACTGGCCTGCAAGGCGGCCATGCCAGCGAAAGAACGCGGTCCGATCACCCGAACTCGAAAAACTCTCCCCTGAATTGCGAACCGCGACAACCTGAAACCTATATTTCCCTCACGACGACTGACCACCGACCACCGACCAC
>CAIXSC010000896.1 GCA_903921945.1 uncultured Planctomycetaceae bacterium | reverse complement strand
GGCGGGCCGTTTGCGTTCCGCCTATAACGAATGGGCCCGGGCCGTGCCGCGACCGGCTCTCACCGATGTCTATTCCACGGTCGCTGGCGGCCAAGACGTGTTCTTCCTCCGCCGCGGCGAAGTCGACAACAAAAACGGCAAGGCGGAACCTGGTCACCTGCAAGTGTTGACACGCGTCACGACAGCCGCTGCCGCAAACGCCGCGACAAACATTGCGACGAATGCGACGACGAATGCGGCCACCAACGCCGCGACGACGGCTGCGACAACAGCGCCGACCGCGACAACAGCGTCGGCCGCAAGCGTTGATCCGCGGGTGACGATGGGGCAATGGATGACCGACGTCGAGCAGGGGGCGGGGCCGCTCGCCGCGCGGGTCATCGCCAATCGTCTCTGGCATCATCACTTTGGCCGAGGACTGGTGCGCACGACAAACGACTTCGGAGCCCAGGGGGAACGGCCAACGCATCCTGAGTTGCTGGAATGGCTGGCGGCGGAGTTGGTCCGTGGTGGCTGGAAGCTCAAACCGCTGCACAAGCAGATGGTGATGAGCATGGCGTACCGTCAAGGCAGCTCGCCGTCGGCGGAGAACCAACGGCTCGACCCGGAAAACCGCTATCTATGGCAGGCCAGGGTTCGGCGGTTGGAAGCGGAATCGATTCGTGATTCGCTGTTGGCCGTTGGCGGGACGATGGACAAGTCGATGTACGGCCCAAGCGTGCTCGACAATACGCCGCGTCGCAGTGTCTACCTGCGGGTGAAACGCAGCGAGTTGATTCCGTTCATGACGATGTTCGACGCGCCGGAGCCGACGCAAAGCATTGGCGAGCGGATCAGCACAACGGTTCCCACCCAAGCGTTGGCGATGCTGAATTCGCCGTTTGTTCGCGGCCAAGCCGAGAAGCTGGCGGCCCGGATCAAGGCGGCTGGGGCGAACGCGCCGCTGACAAACGCGGTGGACCAAGCGTATCGGTTGGCGTTCGCTCGCCGGCCGAGCGATGTGGAACGCGAACAAGCACTCGCGTTCTTGGCCAGCCAAGTTGGCCCCGCGAGCGGAGCGGCCGCTGCGTCGTCGCCGCCGCCGCCAACGCTGGACAAGTTGCCGGATCTGGCCCTGGTCGAGTTGTGCCATTCGCTATTGTGCTTGAACGAGTTTGTGTACGTGGATTGACCCGCTGACCTGCGGTTCCTGTTGGGGGACGAGAAGATGTTCGCCTTGCCTTTGCCGTCGCGTCGACGTTTCTTGCAAGAGTCGGGGCTCGGATTCGGCGCGCTCGCGTTGTCGGACATGTTGCATCGCGAGTCGGCCGCGAACGAATCGTCGACGGCGGCGCTCGACCCGCTAGCGCTCAAGCCGCCGCACTTTCCCGCGAAGGTGAAGTCGGTCATTTGGCTGTTCATGACCGGCGCGCCGTCGCAGGTGGACACCTGGGATTACAAGCCCGAGTTGCAAAAGCGGGATGGCCAATCGTTGGCGGGCGCCGACCCGAAGACCGGGTTCTTCACCACGAGCGGCAAATGCCTGAAG
>CAIXSC010000895.1 GCA_903921945.1 uncultured Planctomycetaceae bacterium | reverse complement strand
TCCATAGGCCCGTCGTGTTGCTGTAGGTTCCGGTCGAGGGCGTCGCGCTCACGAACGCCAAGCCAGCAGGCAAGCTGTCGGTGATGACCACGCCGGTCGCGTTCGAGGGACCATTGTTGACAACATTGACAGTGAACGTCACGGTCTGATTGCGATTCGGGGTCGAGTCGTCGACTGACTTCGTGACCGCGAGATCAAGTTGCTGTGTGGTGGTCGTGGCGGACGACGTGTTGTTGCCGGGAACGTCGTCATTCTGGTCGACGCTGGTGATCGTCGCTTGATTGAGCGCCACGCCGGGGGATGTGACGTTGGCAACCACGGTGAGCACTCGTGTCTGGGCGACGGCAAGGCTGCCGACCGTCCAGATTCCCGTTGTGCTGTTGTAGGTCGTACCCGCTGGCGCATTGGCCGAAACGAACGTCACACCTGTGGGTAATTGATCGGTCACCGCCACATTCGTGGCCGGATTCGGCCCGTTGTTCACCAGCGTGATGGTGTACTGGATCTGGCTGCCGACCAGCGGCGTCGCGTTGTTCACCGTCTTGGTGACCGCGAGATCGGTGGGCGTATAGTTGGCGAAGTCCTGGGTCCGCACCGTTGGCCCCATCAGTCCGACCAACTCGACGATCGCGTCCATGCCGACGATGCCAGCGACCACTTCCAGTTGAACGGACCCTACATTCGTGGGATTGGCTCCCGTGCCTGACGTGGATTGGAAACGAACTGCGTCTGGAGCGGTGGAACTGAACGGCACGAACTGTTCTTGGGCGACATTGGGCGTGATTCCCGCGATGGTCGCGGTGGACACATTGCCGGCTCCCGAGAACGCTCGCAGGTTGATCGTCGAGTTCAGTTGGTCAACCCGGTAACGCAATAGCACGCCCTCGTTGACACCGCTTTGAGTCGCATCGAATCCGTTCAATCCGACTGGATCGACAGTAGTCGCGTCGCCATCGGGACCATCCCAGGTCACACGATAGGTGCCGATCGCGGTCACCGGCGCCTCGATGTTCAACTGCCCTCCTAGCACGAACATGCGAACCGTCTCCGTAGAGTTGGGCTCTCCGGTCATGATCGCTTCAAAGTCGCGTTCCCCGCCAATCACCTCCGTGGTCGGCAAGGAGGATTGAACGGCGCTACCAGGGGTGGCCAGCGTCGCGGTGACTTCCGATGACGCCGTTTCAAAGGCATCAATGGTCGCCGCGCCGAGCACGCCATCGGCATCGTCCGCCGTGATCGCCACGAGGTTTCGCGTCTCCGACAGCGTTACCGAGCCAACGGTTTGGGCCGTTTGCCGCACCCAGTAACCGCCGGCACTCAATCGGTTGAAACGGTAAATGCCGTTCGCGTCCGTGGTGGTCGAAGGCGTCGAAAACGCGGTGTCGCCCGTGCCCGGCTCAAACACGCCGTCGCCATCGTCGACGAACAGTTGCACCGTCGCGCCCACGACCTGCTCGCCCGCCGTGAACCCGTTGCCGGTCGTGTCCTTGAAAATACGGCCGCTGATCGACGCCAAGTCGGTGACGGCCATGAGGGCGCGGCCTTCCAACGGCTCCAATCGCAAGAAACGCCGCGTGTTTCGGCTGGTGCGGCCACCGGCCCCTCCGCGACTGCGGCTTTGACGCCGCGATTTTGAACGGCTGCGCTCCTGCCCTTCGCCGCCCCCGCGCGAACCGCTCAGCCACGACCAAAAACCCGACCGTTGCGTCTTGTGCTCTGGGGACATTCGGCAAGTTCCTCAATGTTTCGATATTCCACAAGGACATATCGGACAGTCAGGGACTCGGGCTTCCCGGATTTGCGCCGATTGCGCAGACATCGCCTTTGCCGACTTCGGCGAATTTCCGGCCTGCGTCGAGTTTACCGCCTCCGCTGCCGGCCATTGCCATTCAAGCCGTCGCATCAGCGACCTTGATTGCCTTAGCCGACGGGACGTCGCCGGGAGGTGGCCGACGGAACCAGAGGCAACCCGGGGCAGCATGCGAATCGATCGACGAGCGCGCCGATAGCCGCCGCGAACCCGCCGCGAACCCGCTGCGGACATGAAACCTCGCGGAGCGTTGCCACTTGGAATGCCGCGACGGTTGGCGATCGCTAGAATACGCGGCGTTCCATAACACGGGTGGACGAATCAGCTCCTCGGCACCATGACCACGACTTGAAAACCGCTCCACGATGAACCGCTCTGCTGAAGCCATGCCAGCCGCGCCGAGCACTGTGGCGGCGG
>CAIXSC010000894.1 GCA_903921945.1 uncultured Planctomycetaceae bacterium | reverse complement strand
GGCGTGAATTCCAACGCGGGCAAAACGCGACGCGGCCATGGCCGGAATGGCGCGAAGAACCTGCCGGGCGCCACACGCGTATCGATGCCAATCGCGGGGCTGCAAGCGGGCGCCGAGTGTCCCGCCTGCGGCACTGGGCAGCTCTACGAAATCAGTGAGCCTGGCGTCTTGATTCGCTTCGTCGGAAATGCGCCGGTGCGGGCGACCATCTATGAACTGCAGAAGCTGCGCTGCCAGCTTTGCGGCAAGGTGTTCACTGCCGATCCGCCCGCGGAAGCCGGCTCGCGAAAATACGATCCGACCGTGGGCAGCCTGGTCGGAATGCTGAAATACGGGTATGGATTTCCCTTTCATCGTTTGGCCCAAATGCAGGATCACTTGGACGTGCCGTTGGCGGCGTCGACCCAATGGGAAATCGTGTCGCTGGCGACCGACGCTTACGAGCCGGTGTACAACGAGTTCCTGCGACAGGCGGCTCAGGGCGAGTTGTTCATGAACGACGACACAAACGCGAAGATTCTCGCCTGGATGGGAAAGCGTCGTGCGCGGACGGTCGCGGCGTTGGCCGCGGCGGAAGCTAGCGCGAAGTCGGAGGCCGAGTCCTCCACATCGCTCGGCCACGAGAACGACGAGCGGGACGCGTTGGAAACGTCGGTTCCTTCGCTTGACCGCAAAGGAATGTACACCACGGGAATCCTGGCGGAGACTGGCGGGAATCGCATCGCGTTGTTCTTCACTGGCCGCCGGCATGCGGGCGACAACTTGGGGGAGCTCCTGAAACGGCGTGCGGAGGGACTGTCGTCGCCGATGCAAATGTGTGACGCGCTGTCCCGCAATTATCCCTCCAATTTTCAAACCATCGTTGGCAACTGCCTCGTGCACGCAAGGCGAAAGTTCGTCGACGCGAAGAATGATGCTTTCGCCGAGTGCAAGCGGGTTCTGACCGCGTTGGCCGAGGTTTACGCTGTCGATGACCGCGCTAAGCGGGAACAGCTTACGCCGGAGGCGCGCCTGCTTCTCCACCAACAACTGAGTGGACCGGTGATGGAGGGATTGCGCGAATGGCTCAAGGAGCAAATCGAGCAACGCCTCGTCGAGCCGAACTCCGGGGTCGGCGCGGCGATCGAGTACATGCGGCGCCATTGGACGAAGCTCACGCTGTTCCTGCGAGTTCCCGGCGCGCCGCTGGACAACAACGCGGTCGAGCGGGCGTTAAAGAAGGCGATCCTGCATCGCAAGAACGCGCTTTTTTATAAGACCGATCGAGGCGCTCTGGTGGGCGATATCCACATGAGCCTGATTCACACATGCGAGCTCTGCGATGCGAACGCCTCCGATTACCTGACCGCCCTGCAACAACACGCGACCGCGGTCAAGGCGGCGCCCGGCGAGTGGTTGCCTTGGAACTACCGCGATGCGATCACCTCGCTTGCGGCGGGTTCCTAAACCCGCTTGCGTGTGACTCGCTCTATCATTCTTCGTTGTCAACGCACTGGTCGATAATGAGCGACCGGCTGCGCGCTCGCTGACGCGCCGACTCACGTGATCAACCGCGTATAGAGCTGGACCGCCGCGTCATTGCGCGGCTAAATGCCTGTAACGCTGCGCGTCTAATTGCTGATACTGACGCGAGTCGTAAATGCTGATGCCGCTGCGCGTCCAATGACTGGAACAGCCGAGCGTCGATGCGCGACGGCACTATCATATGCGCTGCACGCATATTGCATGTGTTTATCGGTCAGAGCTGGCAAACAAGCCAACATCACAATGGCTCGATTATTCACCATGTCGATGCGCTGCGTGGATCGCCGAAACCACTTGTCGCTATCTGGCGAGTGATTGAGCACCAATCGTTGGCTCCTCAACATAGCCTCGCTCACGG
>CAIXSC010000893.1 GCA_903921945.1 uncultured Planctomycetaceae bacterium | reverse complement strand
GCGGATGTCCGGGTCGGCCATCGACGCGGATACCAAGCCAGTCGTCGAACTCGTTCCCAACCGTTCGGCGAAAAACCGAACCGCGAACTAGTCCTCGACCTCCGCCTCATAATAGCGTCCGTTGCGGTACCGGCGGTTGGAAATGTAGCGGCGCGAACGCACGTAATCGCCTTCCCCTTCGCGAAACCAGTACCCGCCGAGCAGTTTGTAGAAGAAGAGGATGACGAACGCGCCCGCCGTGGCGACGCAAAACCCCATCGGGCTGATCGGCGTCACTCGGCTGGCCGAGTAAAAATACGACCACATGCCGCAGCCGATGACGGTGCCGCCGATCCCCATGAGCAGCGTCGCGACGGCTCCGCCCGGATCCCGGCCGGGCATGATCGCTTTGGCGAGCAGTCCCACAAGTGTTCCGAAGCCAACCCACACCAGGATGTCGTTTGCCCATTGCTGCACGGCGTCTGGGAATTGCAGACTTTCCATGGCAACGGTTCCGGGTGGGTGGGGACTGGAAGGAAGGCGGCAACAGGCGCACAATCCGCTACAACCGCTATCGACCGCCCGGGGCGTGAACTTCAACCTCGCGCCTCGAGCGGTTTTATGAGCTGTCGAGCTATCGAGCGAGAGCGAACCGCCCACGAACGGACGATCGAATCGCCGATTCGCGTAGCTCGCCGCCGCGAGAACGGGGCGGCCAAGTTCATCGACAGACGTAACGCCGGGCGGGATGGTAACGCTTTCGCCTGTGGGACGACAATCCCGATTTGGGAACAGGCTTTTTGATTTTGCCCGTTGGCAATTCCGACACTTGGTTTTCCTTCGCACTTGCACGCTGGACGTAAAGAGAGGCTGGGTATGCGTTTTGAATTTGGATGGAGCGGTCTTTTGACGCTCGGGTGTCTGCTTGTTTTGCCTGCCTTGGCGTGGGCGGCCGACGACCGCGAACGGTTTGAAGCCCGCACCTACACCGACGCCGCCGGCACCAAACTGCTGTACCGATTGCTCAAGCCGAAGGATTACGACGCCAATCGCAAATACCCCGTGGTGCTCTTCCTGCACGGCGCCGGCGAACGCGGCAACGACAACGTCGCGCAGTTGAAGCACGGCATGGCGGATTTCGCGAGCGACGCGATGCGGGAAAAGTATCCGGCGTTCGTCATCGCGCCGCAGTGCCCCGTCAATGAACGGTGGGTCGAAGTCGATTGGAGCGCGACCAAACACGACATGCCGGAAAAGCCGGCCTCGCCGATGCGGCTGACCCTCGCCGCCCTCGAACAACTCCGCAAAGAGTTCTCGTTCGATCCGGACCGGTTGTACATCACCGGTTTGTCGATGGGCGGTTACGGCACCTGGGACGCGTTGCAGCGGCACCCCGAACTGTTCGCCGCCGCGATCCCGATCTGCGGCGGTGGCGATCCCAAACATGCGGCCAAGTTCGCCAAGGTGCCGATCTGGGCATTCCACGGCGACAAAGACACCGCTGTCCGCCCCGAACGCTCTCGCGACATGATCGCCGCGCTCAAGGCGGCCGGCGGCACCCCGCAATACACCGAGTACCCGAACACAGGGCACGACTCGTGGTCCGCCACCTATCGCAACCCGGAAGTCCATGCGTGGCTGTTCGCTCAAAAACGCCCTGCCGCTCCGGACAAAAAGTAGCTTCCCGGTCAACGACGGTCCCGAACCGCTTCGTCCCCTTCGCGCCCGCAATCCATCGAGTCCGCAGAAGTCGACACGGCTGAAGTCGACGCGGCTGAAGTCGACGCCGCTGAAGTCGACGCGGCTGAAGTCGACGCGGCTGAAGTCGACGCGGCAAACCCACCACGCCCGAGGTCACCCGATGAATGTCAAAAGAGCCGTGGTCGAGCATCCGATTCTGGAACCGCTCGCCGAACGGTGGAGTCCCTACGAATTCGATCCGCGGCCGATCGATCGCGCGACGCTGTTCACGTGCCTCGAAGCGGCTCGCTGGGCGGCTTCCAGCTACAACGAGCAACCGTGGCACTTCGTCGTCGCGCTTCGCGAGGACACCGGCGACTTCGCGAAAATGCTCGGATGTCTGGTCGAATTCAATCAAGGATGGGCCAAAGACGCCAGCGCCCTGCTGCTGTCCGTCGTCGCGCGTTCATTCCGCAAGAACGGCACCCCGAACCGAATGGCGGAACACGACCTGGGACTTGCCATGGGCAACTTCTCCGCACAGGCGACAGCGCTCGGCGTCGCCGTGCATCAGATGGCGGGGTTCAACCCAAGCCAAGCACGCCACGCTTGGGGCATTCCCGAAGGCTTCGATCCGCTGACCGTGGTCGCCGTCGGCTACGTCCGCCCGCCGGCCGACCCTGCAGCCGCCACCGCCCGCGCTCGCCGGCCGTTCCGCGAATTCGTCTTCTCGGGCTCCTGGAACCGGCCATGGCAATAAGGGGAGCGACAGACTGCGTGACAGGCGGCATGATCCGCGTCGTCAAAGCCGTCTCGAATCGGCCGCCGTCGGTCGCGTAGCAAACGGCCGCGGCCCAGCGCCGTCGCGTCTCTGGAGTTCTTGGGAGGAAAAGGCCTGAACCGTGGATTACTCAGCTTCCAGCTTGGCCAGTTCCTCGCGGAGCATCTGTTGGACCTTGTGTCGAGCGACGTACACCCAAGTCAACTTGATACCCAGATCCCGAGCAACCATGACACCGGGGCGACGTTCGATCGCCAACCGCTCGAACGCGGCCCAAGTGGTCGGCTGCACTCGACGTTTGACCCGTTCCATGGCCATTTCGAGCACTTCGCGATCCGCGACGCGTTCGAGCAACAGGAGGAGATTCTCACGCGCTTCGACGGATTCCAGCAGCCGCACGTGTACGGTGCCGCCCGTGCCGGCGACTTCGGGACGCATTTCCGTTTGCCGCAATCGCGAGCAAGTCCGCACAACGATCGTTTTCAACCAGGAACGGAAACGCCGCTGAGGGTCGTAGCGGAACGAACGAATCTGTCGAACCAAAACAAGCAGCACCTCTTGAGCCACGTCCTGCGCGTCGGCGCCGCTGAGCCCCCAACGCCGCGCCCAGTGCAGCACCAAACCACCGTATCGCGACACCAGTTCGTGCCACGCTGCCGAGTCCTGGTGATTGTTCGCGAGCCGTTCGAAAAGGCTCGGCGAGGTGTCGAGTGAACTGATGCTCACAGACTATCGACCTCGATCGGTCGCCCATTCCGTGGTTGGTTAAAATGCCGTAAGCCATCACCCGCCTAGGCAGGGCTGGACATATCGGTGTTGCCACTGCGGCATGGCCCAAAAACCCCGGACATCTTAGCCAGTTTCTTTTCCGCTCCTAGCCTTAAGGTCCGTGCATGATCGCAAACTGGCCGTCAAGATTTTTAACGGAGCCGACACACCTTCCCCCCTTGCGGACGGGTTGTTGCCCAGGTTGTGTCGACAAAAGGCGACAAGTGAGGCACTCTTGCCTCGTTTTTTCGAGGTGATTTACAGGCCGTCCGTACCTTCCATGGGTCTAGTGGTATTATGGGATTTGTGGTTCGACGGATTGGATTCCGGCGATGACAACCCAAAACTTTTTTCGAAGTATCTTCAAGTCTTATCCAATTTATCTAGGTTCCCTCGCTCACGGGTCCAAGAGGTGTCGATCCATGTTGCTCCGTTTCGCAGCCGATTTTGGGCGGCGGGTCCTCGGCGAGTTCCCGGCGGGCCGCCGGTTGAGCCACACGCTGTCCGCCGTGTCCGCGTTGTCCGTCGTGTCCATGCTGTCCGCCGTGTCCGCGATTCTCGCGTGTGCGGCATCCTTTGCCGCCGCCGGCCGTGTTTATGCGGATTCCGCCGATGACTGGGCGCGGATGCGGCCGCAGCCGCCGCGGTTTTACGAGTGTCTCCGGGCGTCGCAGCCACTGGCCATCGACGGTCGACTGGACGACGTGGCCTGGCGGAACGCGGCTTGGACCGAGTCGTTCGTCGACATCGAAGGGGCGCGCCAAGCCGCTCCGCGTTTTCGAACCCGCGTGAAGATGCTGTGGGACGACCGCCATTTTTACGTGGCCGCCGACATGGAAGAACCGCACGTGTGGGGCACGTTGCGCCAACGCGACTCGGTCATCTTCCAGGACAACGACTTCGAGTTGTTCGTCGACCCGGACGGGGACAACCACGAGTACTACGAATTCGAGATCAACGCGCTCAACACGGGCTGGGATTTGTTCCTGCCCAAACCTTACAAAGACGGCGGAAAGGCTGACAACGGCTGGGATATTGCCGGCTTGCAGACGGCTATTCATGTCGACGGGACGCTCAACAACCCGGCCGACACCGATCGTGGCTGGTCCGTGGAACTCGCCATCCCTTGGACCGCCTTCGATCGCGCCCGGCGACCCGCGACCCCGCCCAAAGCCGACGAATGGTGGCGAGTGAACTTTTCGCGAGTCGAATGGCAGCACCAACTGGTCGACGGCCAGTACCAGAAGGTTCCCAAGACGCCCGAAAACAACTGGGTTTGGTCGCCTCAGGGGATCATCGACATGCACCGCCCCGAACGCTGGGGCTACGTGCGGTTCGCCAACACGACGAACGCGACCGCATCCTCGGCGACCGCATCCGGGCCGCTCGCATCCGGGCCGCTCGCATCCGGGCCGGCCCCTGATTCGCTGGCGATCCCGGTTCGCGACGCGCTCATGACGGTCTACCACCATGAGAAGTCGTACCACGCGCGCCACGGACGTTGGACCGACCAACTCGCCGAGCTCGCCGTTCCGCCCGACGCCTGGAAGGGGCTCGCCGCTCCGCCTTCCATCCAGCTCGACCCCAATGGCTACACGGCCACGCTGACCGTTCCCCGCAGCAGTGGCAAAAACGACGCGGCGAGCGAACTCGACCGATGGCATGTCAATCAGGAATCACGCCTCTGGCGCGTTGCCGCCCAACCGCCCGCGGCGGACGATCCGAAAAAAGACACGGCCCATAAAAATGCCGCCGACAGGGAGGCGGAGGCCGTTCGTGTGGCGTTGGAACGAGCGGGTGACAATCGCGGCCAGTTGGAACGCGCGCTCCGCGAAACTCCGGCCGGGCAGCAACCGGGCATGCGGTTCTTGGTGGCCCACATGCCGGCGAGCGACCTGCAGCGGCTGACGGCCGATTATCTGCTCGAAAACGTGGCGATCGCGTACGAGTCATGGCGCGCTTCGCCCTGGCATGCGCAGGTTCCCGAGGATGTGTTCCTGAACGAGATCCTGCCTTACGCGAGCGTCAACGAGCGTCGCGATCGCTGGCGTCGCGATTTCCGGGACCGTTGCCTGCCGCTGATCCAGGACGCGAAAACTCCGGGGCTGGCCGCCGCCCGGCTTAACCAAAAAATCTTTCCGCTGTTCAAAGTTCGTTATTCGACAAAACGCGCGAAGGCCGACCAAAGTCCGTACGAATCGATCGAATCGGGCTTGGCTTCGTGTACGGGCCTCTCGCTGCTGTTGATCAACGCCTGCCGGTCGGTGGGCGTTCCCGCCCGCTTCTGTGGAACGCCTCTGTGGGCGGACAAAAGCGGCAATCATTCTTGGGTGGAAGTCTGGGATAACGGCTGGCACTTCACCGGCGCCGCCGAGCCTTCTGGCGATAAGCTGGACAGTGTGTGGTTCTCCGACCGCGCTTCCCAGGCCCGCCGCGAACATCCGTTCCACGCCATCTACGCCAGCAGTTTCCGCCGCACGCCGTCGCCGTTCCCCATGGTCTGGGCTCCCAACAATCGCGATGTGCCTGCTGTCAATGTGACCGACCGGTACGCGCTCCGCGTTGCCGCGCCGCCCGAAGGGTCTGTCCGCGTGCGACTCCAAGTTCTGGACACGAACGGCGACCGCGTAGCCGCGCGTGTCAGCATCGCCAACGCTAACGCCAACGGCAAAGATGAAGCGAACTTCTCGGGCACCGCCAACGACGAGCGTTTCGATCGCAATGACCACCTCACCGCCGTGCTCGACGCTAACGGCGTTTACGAGGTCCGCGCGGAATTCCAAGGACGGTCCACGAAACGGCAACTCGAGTCCCCCGCCGCCGACCAACTCGTCACCTTGCAACTTCCGCCGGCGAATACTGAGCCAGCGCCCGTTCAGCCAGCCCCTGCTCAGCCAGCCCCTGCTCAACCGGCGCCCGCTCAACCGGCCCCCGCTCAACCGGCCCCCGCCGCCAAGCCCGCCACGCCTGAAGCGGCCGCGGCCGCGACCGCAGCCACGGGGGCGGCCGAGGCGTCGCCAGCGGAGCCGCCGCCAGCGGACGCCTCCCTAGCAGCCGTGAAAGCGCTCGAAGCGTTTCTGGCTCAAGATGTGGCCACTCGTGGCAAGGTGGACGCTCAGCCCTTCGCTACCACGCCCCTGACCCGTGCCGACGCGGAACGGGCCGAGTCACTTTTGTGGCAAGCCCATGCCAGTTCGCTGAAGGCCGCCCGCGCCGACGAGTTGAAGGCGAACAAGCTCAAGCTCGGCCCGTGGGAGATGCCGATCGACATTCGCCGTTTCGGCGAGAAGCCGGCGGCCGGTTGGTCACTGTACCTCTCGCTTCACGGCGGCGGCGGTACGACCGCGCAAGTGAACGACGGCCAGTGGAACAATCAGAAGCGTCTCTACAAGCCCGCCGAGGGGCTGTATGTGGCGCCGCGAGCGCCGACAAACACCTGGAACCTGTGGCATCAGGATCACATCGACGGCTTGTTCGACCGGCTGATTGAATCGTTGATCGTGCTGGAAGACGTCGATCCCAATCGAGTCTACGTGCTCGGCTATTCAGCGGGCGGCGACGGCGTCTATCAGCTCGCGCCGCGGATGGCCGATCGCTTCGCCGGCGCCGCCATGATGGCGGGGCATCCGAACGAGACCTCGCCGCTCGGGCTGCGGAACTTGCCATTCGCGATCTACATGGGCGGCTTGGACTCCGCGTACAACCGCAATAAGACGGCCGCCGACTGGCAGACGCAACTCGGGAAGCTTCGCGAGCAAGACCCGCAAGGCTACCCGCACTTGGTCACGATCTATCCAGACAAGGGCCATTGGATGGATCGACAGGACGCCTCCGCGATACCGTGGCTGGCCCAACAACGCCGCGACCCGCTGCCCACGAAAGTTGTCTGGAAGCAGGATGACGTCACCCATTCGCGGTTTTATTGGCTGGCGGTGGAAGACGGCGACCGACGGGAACGCACCGAGGTGTTCGCGGTTCGCGAGGGTCAGCGGATCGACTTGCGGTCGGACAGCGTGTCGCGGCTCAAAGTTCGATTGAACGACAAAATGGTCGACCTCGACCGTCCGGTGACCATTACGCGCGCGGGCCAGCCGTTCGTCACCCAGCGCATCTCCCGTTCGATCAGCACGTTGCAGCGCACCATCGCGGAACGCGGAGATCCCCGCTCGATTTTCAGTGCTGAGCTGATCGTGACGATCGCCAAGGACCCGGCGGGTGGCTAGGGTGGAAACGCATTTGACAACTGCACGGTTGACGGCTACAGTTTTCCGTTGATGCGTTATCCGTGGGCGGCGGAGACACCGTGCGCCCGTGGGTTAACGCAACCCGCCTGGGGTAACGGTTCCGCTGCAACCGCTCGCCACATTCCCCGCTTTGACTTCCCACAATGCTGGATGATTGTGACGCCTGCGGCACGCTGCGTTGGCTTCGTCACCTGATCGCGTCTTGGGACCTATCGAGTGTCTTGAGAGACAAAGAGACAGTTGTCTTACGGAGTTGGAAAGATCATGAAGTGTGTTGGAAGTCCTATCAGTCGTCGTAACATGCTGACAGTCGGCGCCATCGGCGGGTTGGGGCTGACTCTCAGCGACCTGTTCCGCCTCCAAGCCCGGGCGGACCAGAAGAAGTACGACTTTATCGAGGCGAAGGCCCAAAGCATCATCCACATCTTCCTGCCGGGCGGCATGGCCCACCAGGAATCGTTCGATCCCAAGCCGTACTCGCCGATCGAATACCGCGGCGAAATGAAGACGGTGAAGACGAACACCGGCGAGGAATTCTGCGAGACCCTGCCGAAGCTCGCCCAAGTCGCCGATAAGATCGCCGTCATCCGTTCGATGACCCACGGCGAAGCGGCCCACGAACGCGGCACGCACAACATGTTCACGGGCTACCGGCCCAGCCCGGCGTTGACCTACCCGAGCATGGGTAGCGTAGTGAGCCACGAGTACGGTCCGCGGAACAATCTGCCTCCGTACGTCTGCGTGCCGAACGTGCCGAACGAATTCGCGAGCAACGGCTACCTCAGTTCGTCGTTCGCTCCGTTTAGCCTCGGTGCCGATCCGGCCTCTGGCGGTTTCAAGGTCCAAGACCTGAACATGCCCAACGGCGTGAACGACCAGCGGTTCGCTCGCCGCCGCTCGGCCCTCGAAGCGGTCAACGACTACTTCTCCAAGCGTGACAAGTCCGACAACGTCGGCGCGATGAACACGTTCTACGAGCGGGCCTACAACCTGATCAGCTCGCCGTCGGCCCGCGAAGCGTTCAACATTGACGCCGAACCGGCCGCCGTTCGCGATGAATACGGCCGCAACACGGCTGGCCAACGCTTGCTCATGGCTCGCCGCTTGGTCGCCGCCGGCGTCCGCTTCGTCTCGCTGACGTACGGTGGCTGGGACATGCACACCGGTATCACCGCCGGAATGCGTGGCCAAATGCCGGCGCTTGATCAAGGCCTGTCCGCCTTGATTCGCGATCTGGATCGGGCTGGGCTCCTGAAGAGCACCATGATCATGGTTTCGAGCGAATTCGGCCGCACGCCGAAGATCAACGGCACCGCCGGCCGCGACCACTGGCCGAAGGTGTTCAGCGTGATGCTGGCCGGTGGCGGCATCAAGGGTGGCTTGATCTATGGCTCGTCCAACGCCACCGCCTCGGAACCGGAACAAGATCCGGTCGAGCCGGGCGATCTGGCGACCACGATCTACCACCAACTCGGCATCGTCGCCGACAAGGAATTGATGGCTCCTGGCGACCGGCCGATCGAGATCATCGACGGCGGCAAGCTGATCAAGGAACTGATCGCTTAGTCGACTTGGCCATAGAAACCCTCGGCGGGTGGCTCTTGCCGCCCGCCGAACGGTCCCGCCCAAATGCTTTCCCACGGTTACGGATAGGCCGGGGAAAGCTTTCGTTGCGATGGCAACGCCTTGTGAGCGTTGCTCGCGGCGCTAGAATTTCGTGCCCGCCCGCCGGCCATTCTTCAGCCGACCTATCCCTATCGAGGCTTCGTTATGCGCTGTGTCGCGTCCGCATCTCGGGTCGCTAGTTTCCCGCGTGTCGCCAGGGCGATGCTCAACTCGCTCGGTGCCGCTCACCACGGCATTGCCAGCGTGGCCCGCGCGGTCGCGGGGTTCGCTTGGGTGTCGTTGTCGGCGCTGTGGTTGTCGGCGACGGTTGCTTCGGCTGTTGAGCCGTCTCTCGGTTCAATTCAACCCCCCGGTGTTCAACGGGCTGTGGAAACCGAAGTGGTGTACTC
>CAIXSC010000892.1 GCA_903921945.1 uncultured Planctomycetaceae bacterium | reverse complement strand
TTCGCGAAGCCGTCGAGCCATCGTGGTCATACCGATCGATTGGATGCCGGTGGCCGGAATATTTCCCCAGGTGTGGCATTTGATGCAGGAAAAGCCCTGCGCGCCGACAAGTTTCCGGCCGGTTGCCTTCAACGCGCCCGGGGTTACCGCCACTGCGGGGCGACGATAGGCGGGCTCGGGATCGGCGGCCGCGAACGCCGCCACCAAGTGGCCGACATTGGCGGTGCCGAATTTCGGCATCCGCGTGAACATGTACGGTCGGTCCTTGGCTCCGTTGTTGAAGACATGCCCGAGCCATTCGGCGGTCAGCTTCGCGCCGACACCCGTCAGATGCGGCGGAATACGTCCTTCGTCGCCCATTTCAGGTTGGTTGGTCACGAAGGACGCGTTTCGCGTTTCGGACACGCCACCCTTGCCGCCGCGTTGATGGCACGAGTAGCAATTGAACGTGGTGAGCGTCCGATCGATGGCGTCGACCGCGGCGTTGGCCGGAGCCCCGCCGCCTGCCGACACGGCCCGCAGCGCCGCGCGGAGGGCCGCAGTCTGACGGGTGGACAAGGCAAAACGCGGTGTGGCCGCTCCGAGCGGGTCGGGTTGATTGCCGAGGCAACCGCGGTCGGCGTTGAGTGCCGCGAGCCGCGGGGCGGCGGCCGCCGCCTCTGGCTGTTTGCCCAACGCATGGCAGGCCACGCAATTCAGTTTTTGGAAGAGCTTCCGGCCTTCCTCGGCCTTCATCGGATCGGCAACGAATTGACGCAGCCGTGCGGTCGCGGGCGGGGTGGCATCGAGCGTTACAAGCGATTCAAGCGGTTGGCGGCCAAGTCCAGGGCCCTCGATCTCCGCCTGCAATTCTTCCCCGCCACCCTGCTCAAAAAACTCAACCGTCAGTTTCCGGGCGCCCGCCTTCAATTCGACCCGTCCTTCGCCGAATTGCAGCGGGTGGATGCCGTCGATCCGCGCCACTTCGCGGTCGTCGATCAAGAGCCGCGAGCCGTCGTCCGAGCCAATCCGGAACAAGTACGAGCCGTCGCGGGGAATCTGCACGAAGCCTTCGAACCGCAACGCGAAGTCGTCGCCTCGGCCTTGCAAGAGCGCGAAACCGGTCGAGGTGCCCGTGCTTTTCGGCTTCAGGGAAGCGAAGTCGGGCAGTTTGTCCCAGCGACCTTCGTAGTACGAATACCGCAGATTCGCCGACATCGGCAGATCGCGGAGCAGATAGGCCGCGATATCGCGGGACTCGTCGCTGGTGAGATTCAAGTGCGGCATGCGCCCGGATGGTCGAACCGCGAGCGGCTCGGCGAGAAACTGTTGCAGCGAAGTCAGGCTGTACTTCTTGCTGAGTGTTCCGAGCGGAACCGAGTCGGGCAGCGGCTGCGCGCCGGTCGTCTGCCGATCATGGCAGGCCACACAGCCAATTTGATGGAACAGTTGCTCGCCGCGCTTGGCGGCCTGCGGCACCGCCGCGCCTTCCACCAACGCTCCGGTCAGCGACAGGAAATGCACCAGCGATTCGGCTTGAGCGGCCCGTTCGGCATCCGAACCGCTTGCCAGGACATGCGGCATCGTGGTGCCCGGCTTCGCGGCCTGCGGATTGAGCAGAAATTCGCGCAGGAATTCGGGACGAACGCGCTTTCCCACATTGTCCAGGATAGGGGCCTTCTTCGCGGCCACCCCATTCGCCAGCGGCCCCTCGGCCGCATGGCAGGCCACACAGTTCAGCTCGCCGATCAGCAACTGGCCGCCGCGAGTCAAATCGCTGTCCTCGGCCGTGTAAAACCGTTCGAAGCTTGAAATGATCGCGTGACTGGAACGCGGCGCCGAGCCGTTGGCCGGGGCCTGGGCAAAAATAGCGTTCGACAAGCTCGACATGTTCGTCACGGCTACCATCGCCGCGACAACCACGAATTTGGCGGCGAAACGAGCCGCGCGATCGCTTGCGCACCCGCAAGTGCCTCGTTCGAAGTTTCGGCCGACAAGCGACGGGGCGTTGACGCGCGTGCGATCCAAGCGAGGGAATGACGTTGAGGACAACTGCGCCATAGACGCGAATTCCTTGCCGCGCGAACGCGGACAGTCGGGGAAAAATTCGGGCGAAAACTTCCGGTGAGCGTGCGAACCAAAGCGGCCGGACTTCATCCCAAGCGGCCCTTTGCCCCAATGCCGCCGCAGCGATACCATTGGGAATCGCCTATCACAACCGTTGTCCGGGTTCGTGTCAACATGAACGCGAGCGACCCTTTCGCCGATCCACCTTTCCACGAGTCCGCCCGCCGGCCCGCCGGCCCCTCTTCGGGCCTGCCCCATGGGCTGTCGAGCGGGGCGTCGGCGGAACCGTCGAGCGGGGCCGTGTCGAAGGGCCGCACTGCGGACACAGGCACTGCGGACACAGGCACTGCGGACACGGGCACTGCGGACACGGGCACTGCGGATACTGGCATAGCGGCCGCAGGCAAACGTAACGCGAGCACCGGGGGCGCGAGCGTGCCGCCCGTGTTGGCGATCCTCCTCGTTTTGCTTCTGCTGCTGGTCGGAATCTCGTTGTTTCAGTCGTTGAGCGGCTCGAGGCGGGGTGGCGATCCGAATGCGGTGCCGCGGCTTGTCACGCCTCGCGGGGACTTGGCGGCTGACGAAAAGTCGACGATCGAACTTTTCCAGCGAATGTCCGAGTCGGTCGTGTCCATTGCCACCGCTTCGGTGCAACTGGGACCCGGGTTCAGCGCCGTGGAAGTTCCCAGCGGCACCGGAACCGGTTTTTTGTGGGACTCGCTGGGACACGTTGTCACCAACTTCCACGTGTTGGAGGGCGGCGAGCGTTGGCGGGTGACGCTGGCGGACCAGTCGACGTGGGATGCCGAAGTTGTCGGGTTGGCGGAAGACCGCGACTTGGCCGTGCTGAAAATCAACGCGCCTCAGGATCGGTTGAAGCCGGTCGCCGTCGGAGCGTCGCGCGATTTGCAAGTCGGGCAGCGAGTGTTCGCCATTGGTTGCCCGTTCGGACTCGACCAAACCTTGACGACCGGGATCATCAGCGGGTTGGGGCGGGAGATTCCGGCCCGCAACGGCCGCCTGATTCAAGGCGTGATTCAAACGGATGCCGCGATCAACCCGGGCAACTCCGGCGGACCGCTGCTCGATAGCGCCGGCCGGCTGATTGGCGTCAACACGGCGATCTACAGCCCGACCGGCACATCCGCTGGCATTGGGTTCGCGATTCCTGTGGATATGGTGAATCGCACGGTGCCGCGATTGTTGCGGTACGGGCGTGCTGTCCGACCGGTGCTCGGGGTGCGCATCGCGCCTGACGCGATCATGAATCAGTTGGGGCTATCCGGTGTGATGATCCAAGGGGTGCAAGCGAATGGAGCGGCGGCGGCGGCCGGCCTGCAAGGTGTCGCGACCGACCGCACGACTGTCACGCGGCTCGGCGATGTGATCGTCGGTTTGAACGGAAGGCAGATTGTTCGCCAGGACGACTTGTTCGAGGCCCTGGAACAATGTGAATTTGGCCAACAAGTGAAACTGACCATCGTCCGCAACGCGACCTCTGACGAAGCGCGGACACTCGACGTGGAACTGACGCTGCCCAAAGAGCCGCGTGCGAATCGCGAGTGATCCTGGTTAAGTTTTCACGGGCTGACGGGCGCTCGTGCCAAAAGCCGGCTCGCGTTTGGTATCTTTCCGCGCGGGTGCGGCCGGTCGCGTTCCGGCACGAGTTCCCTGGAAGTGATCTCTGTGGAGTTTTTATGGCAGCGACATGTTGTCCGTCGACGCTGACGCGACCGCCTGGGTGCGCGGCTCGTACGCCGCGCACGCTTCTCATGACGAGCCTTGAGGACCGGGTAGACGCCGTTCGTGCGCTGGCGTTGTGGCTATTCGGGCTTTTGTTGGTCGCGGCTCTGGTACGGCCGGCGACCAGCGCGGAACTGGCGACGCTGGGGCCCGACAATTGGGATAGCCATGTGCCGCAAGGCAAAGAAGTGGACGCGATTTACGGCGACTATGTGCTGCGAAACGACCGTGTGGTGGTGGTGGTCGGCCGTCCCGGACTGGAACGTCACGCGAACCTAACCGTGAAGAGTGTCGGCGGAGCGTTGTTGGACATGACGTTGGTCGATCGGCAGAACGATCAGTTGAGCGCCTACTTTCCGGGCGGGTCGCGCTATGCCTTCGTCGCGGCTGAGAATGTCTCGGCGTGGACCACCGATCCGGCGGCCGCCGTGCGGGCCGCGGATCCGAAGTTGTCCGGAACGCGAGTCGTCCTGCAGTGCGAAGCGCAAGCCGTCGACGGGCGTCCCCGCTGCTCGGTCCGCTATACGCTCGAGGATGGCCAGCCGTACGTGCTCGTGGAAACACTGCTGGTCAACGGTTCGGACAAACCGCTGGTCGAAGAGCTGGCCGACGCCATTCGCGCCGATCGCGTCTTCGAATTCGGCCAAACCGACGACTCGAAGACGTTCTGGGCTTACGACGAGTGGTTCGGGCAAGCCTACGGCGTTCAGGTGGAAGGCTACGAGATCAAACGCGACAAGCTATTGCTGCTGACGCGTGGCGGCGAGTCGAAGGCGACGATCGCGCCGGGCGAAA
Source organism: uncultured Planctomycetaceae bacterium (assembly GCA_903921945.1). Lineage (GTDB taxonomy): Bacteria > Planctomycetota > Planctomycetia > Pirellulales > Pirellulaceae > CAIXSC01. The sequence goes on along the minus strand of CAIXSC010000892.1, from coordinate 15,675 downwards.
CGCTGGTGGTGCGTCGCAAAGTGTTTGTCGCCGACCACCTGCTGGCGCTGCGCGGGATCACTCGCAAAGCGGCTGGCGGCGAGGTGCTGTCGCGGCGGTTCGAAGTCGTTGATCCAACCGGGCCCGTGGCGCATGCCAAGGTGACGCTCAGTCGCGGCGAAACCGTCTATGGCGCGGGACGCACAGGCGTGGATGGAACGTTGCGATGCGAGCTGCCCGCTGGCGATTACACGTGTGTCGTCGAGGCGCAGGGACGGCCCACCGTGAAGCAGGCGGTCGCGGCTGCCGAGACAACCAGCGTGAAAATGGCGGCGTGCGGGTACGTTCAAGCCCGAGTCACGGACGGCGCCGGCCAGCCGATTCCGTGCAAAGTGGCGTTCTTCGCGGCTGGCCAGAAAGAACCGTTCCCGCTGGGAAAGAACGGAAAGTACGACCCGAAACTGGCAGTGCCCTATTTCGGACCGGATGCGGGCGTGGCTGCGATTCACAATTTGGTTTACACGCAGAATGGCGGTTTCCTACAGGAGATTCCGCCCGGCCGGTATGAAGTGATTGTGATGTGCGGTCCGGAATACAACGCGGTGACGACCTCGATCGATGTGGCCGCCGGCGTCCCTACGCCGCTTGCCGCCAAACTGGTTCGCGCAGTCGACACGGCAGGCTGGATCAGCGCCGACTTTCATAGCCATGCATCGCCCTCGGGCGACAACGTGAGCAGCCAAGTGGGCCGCGTGTTGAATCTGCTCGGCGAACACGTCGAGTTCGCGCCGTGCACGGAACATGCCCGCGTCGACACCTACGACGCCGCGCTGCGGCTGCTGAAGGCTGAACGCTTGCTTGCCACCTGCGCCGGCATGGAATTGACCGGTTCGCCCTTGCCGATCAACCATCAGAACGCGTTTCCGTTGCTGCACAAGCCGCGCACGCAGAACGGCGGCGGGCCGACGACCGATGTGAATCCTGTGACGCAAATCGCGCGGCTGGCCCTATGGGACAACAAGAGCGACAAGTTGGTTCAACAAAACCATCCCAACCTCGCGCAGATCCTTTCCGACAAAGACCTCGATGGCAAAGCCGATGGCGGCTTCGCCGGAATGCTCGGCTTCATGGATGTCGTGGAAGTCCATCCGCCGGCGGACATTTTTTCCGAGGAGAATCCCTCTAAGCCGGGTTCGAACACCATGCTGCATTGGCTGAGGCTGCTTAATCTTGGCTACCGGATCCCCGGCGTGGTGAACACCGACGCGCATTACAACTTCCACGGATCGGGATGGCTCCGCAATTATCTCCGGAGCCCGCATACCGACGACCCGGCGCGGATCAACGCGCTGGATGTCGCCCACGAGGCGGAAGCGGGCCATGTCGTGATCACCAACGGCCCCTTCCTTCAAGCGGAAGTGGTGGCTGACGAACCGCAAGCCAAGCCGGCACGCGGCACCGTTGGCGATCTCATCGCGGCGCCGGCCGGGAAAGTCCAATTGCGAATCCGGGTGCAATGCGCCAACTGGCTGGATGTCAATCGAGTGCAGGTGTTCGCCAACGGCCGGCCGCTGGATGGCTTCAACTTCACTCGCCGCACGCACCCGGAACTGTTCGCGGACGGAGTGGTGAAGTTTTCCGCCCAGTTGCCGATGAAGCTCGCTCGCGACACGCACTTGGTGGTCGCGACGGCCGGCGAGGGGCTTACCTTGGGGCGGTACTACGGTCCCGAGTTTGGCAAGGCGATGCCTGTCGCCGTTGGCAACCCGATCTTCGTGGATGTCGACGGAGACGGGTTCAAACCCAACGGTGATCTGTTGGGCTTGAAGTAGTTTCGCGATCGACCGCTGCGAGCCGTGGGTCAACGTTTCGGGGGGACAAGCACTTCGATCTTGTCTCCCTCGATACGCAAGTCGAAGCGATCGATTTTGATCCGCGGGTTGTCGCACCAGGTTCCATCGCGGACGCAGAAGCGCCACGCATGCCAGGGACAGGCGACGACCCCCTTTTCCACGTGGCCATCGGACAGCGCCGCGCCCATGTGCGGACAGAAATCGTCAATCGCGAAATGTTCGCCGCCATCGTTGAAAACGGCCACCATTCGGTCATTCACGGCGAACGCCCGCCCTTGGCCTTCGGGGATGTCGCCGACCTTCGCTACCGCTTGAAACTCCGCCACGCTGGGCTTCCTGCTGAATGGAATGGAAAACAATCGCTCGCGGCAGTCGCGTCCCGCGGATCGCGCTCCGTGAACCGTTCGCGACGCATTCTATCCTCGGGGCGGGGTAGTGGGCTATTCTCTTGACGCCGTCCCGCATGGCGGGGGTCGCTGATCGCTATTCGCATAGGTGCCGTTATGTCCGCCGCCCCGATGACCTTGGACGCCCTCCAGACTTTGATTCGCCGCATGTACCACGCCAAAGACGCGTCCCGGGGCGTGGATGGCACTTTCATGTGGTTTGCCGCCGAAGTGGGCGAACTGGCCGAGGCGTTGCGGTCGGGAACGGCCGCGGAGCGACAAGGCGAATTCGCCGACGTGTTGGCTTGGCTCGTGACACTCGCCAACATCACAGGGATCGATCTCGCCGACGCTATCGCCGCCAAATACGGCCAAGGCTGTCCGGGTTGCCAGCAGTTCGAATGCGTCTGTCCGATCGGCGGCAAGCCTTAGCGGTACGAGTCCCGCTCACAGCAGTTCGGCGATCGGCGAACCGTAATACAAGGCGTGTGGCCGGTTCGTGTCGTCGTGCCAAGCCGCCGTCGCGGGGATGCCGAGGGCATGGTAAATCGTGGCCGCCATGTTTTCGGGCCGTTGCGGGCTGGCGGCCGGATAGGCTCCCAGACGGTCCGAGGCGCCGACGGCTTGACCGCCCCGCACGCCACCGCCCGCGAAAAAGACGCTCTGCACCGCTCCCCAGTGATCGCGGCCGGCCTTTTCGTAGGCGTCCGGCAAGAGCGATAACTTCGGCGTCCGTCCGAATTCGCTGGCCATCACAATCAGCGTGCTGTCGAAGAGTCCGGACGCGCGCAAATCATCCATGAACGCCCCCAAAGCGCGATCGGTCGGCGGCAGCAGTTTGTCGCGCAGACGGTGGAAAATCTCGCCGTGCGTATCCCACGTTTCGTTGTTACCGAGGTTGACCTGCACGAGATTCACCCCAAGCTGGACAAGCCGGAACGCCATCAGCAGCGACCAGCCGAACGAGTTCTTGCCGTAGCGTTCCTGCGTGGACTCGTCGGCGCGCGTGACGTCGAGCGCATGGCGAATACCGGGAGCGGTGAGCAGCGAGATAGCTGACTGTCGATGTTCGTCGTAGCGTTGCACCAACGCCGAGCGTTCCAGTTCACGGCGTTGATCGTCAAGCGATTTGAGCAGGTCGGTGCGACCGCGCAGGCGATCGAAAGTCATGCCCGGACCAAGCGTGATGCTCGGCGCTTGATAAACGCGATCATCGGCCTTGAGCGGCGGTTTCTTCGATTGATTGGGGAAGGTGAATTCGGGATAGGCGCCGCGCCAAAACGGATCGCCATACGGCGAGGCTTCGACGAAAAACGGATCGCGTTTCGCGCCCATCTGGCCGCCGTAAGCGCCCGGAATCACGCCGCCCGACCAATGAACCAGCCGCTCGGGCAGCACAATCGCGGGCGGCAGATTGTGATTGCGAGCGGGTAGCGCGTCGGCGATTAGGGACGCGATGGACGGCCAGTCGCTCGGCCGCGGCTGGCGATCGCCGCGAAATCCGGGCGACGGCACGCTGCGTCCCGTGAGCATGTAGTAGTGCCCCGCCGTGTGGTCGTTGGTCGGATGCGTCAACGAGCGCACCACGGCCCATTCGTTGCTGCGCTGGGCCAGTCCGGGAAGGTATTCGCCGATCCGCAGTCCGGGCGTTTTCGTCGCGATCGGCTGGAATTCGCCCCGCACATCGGCCGGCGCGTCGGGTTTGGGATCAAAACTCTCGTGTTGCGAGAGGCCTCCCGAGAGAAAGATGTAAACGCAGGCCCGCGCAGACCCAGCGCGGATGCCCGAAGGGCCGCCGGGATTCGCCGACGAGGCCGAGGACGCGGCGGCAAGTTTTGCTGCGGCGGGAGACACTGCCGCGGGAGACACTGCTGCGGTCGCCGCGGCCTGTTCCGCGGCACGCAGCGCGGCGACGTGATTCATGCCCAGTCCCAGCATGCCGATCGCACCCGCTTGCACAGCGGCACGGCGGGACAGACGCGGGTGGTTCCATGGGTGCGGGGCGGAGTCGCTCATCGTTCGTCCTACTTGCGGTTCGCGTATTTAGAGCAGTTCCCGGATTGGGCGTCCGCGGTCCAGAAGGGGTAGCGGGCGGTTCAAGCGGTCGTGGAAGACGACGGACTGGGCATCGATGCCCAGGTGGTGGTACACCGTAGCCGCCACATCTTGCGGGTCGTATGGCCGATCGACGACCCGTTCGCCCCGCGCGTCGGAAGCGCCGATCGCTTGCCCCATTCGCAAGCCACCGCCACCGAACAGCACGCTGAAAGCGGCACCCCAGTGATCGCGGCCCGCGTTCGCGTTCATACGGGGTGTCCGGCCAAATTCGCCCATCGCCACAATAAGCGTTCGTTCATACAGTCCGCGATCGAGCAGATCGCGCACCAGGGCGGCGATGGCGACATCGAGCGGCGGGATCAGGGTTCGCGCGCCTTCCTCGGTCTTGAACTGGCCGGGCGAGCCATGATGGTCCCAAGGGACGCAATTGACCGTCACAAAGGTCACTCCGCGCTCGACCAACCGCCGCGCCAACAGAGCGCTTTGGCCGAACGTATGACGCCCATACGTGTCGCGCGTTCGGTCGGGTTCGGCCCCGATATCAAACGCTTCGCGAACCCGCGTGCTGGTCAATAAGTCGAATGCGGATTGGCTATGGGCGTCGAGGTCCGGGGCAACGGAGTCGAAACGAGCACGGGCTTGGTCGAAACGGGCCGCCAATTGCCGCCGTTCAGCAAGCCGCTCGAGTGACAGGTCGGCGGGCCGGACCAAGTTTTTAACGCCGAACCCGGCATCGTTGGGGTCCGAGTTGACAATGAACGGATTCCAGCCGCCACCTAAATAGGAGGAATAGTGGAATAGATTGTCGGTTCCGCCACGAAGGTGCGGCACCGCGACATACGGCGGCATCGCCGAGTGGTTGGCGCCGCGGACACGAGCGACCGCCGAACCCATCGCGGGACGGCGTTGCACTTGGTTGTCCGGCGCGTTGAAGGCGGGGCCCTCATAGCCGGTCAACATCCAATGGTTGCCTTTGGTGTGGTCGCCGGAACCGTGGTTGACCCCGCGAACGATCGCCAAGTGCTCGGCGAGCCGGGCTTCTTCGGGCATCCATTCGCCAAATTGCACGCCGGGGACCGTCGTTTCGATGGCGCCGAACGGACCGCGATACTCCGCAGGAGCCTGCGGTTTCGGGTCCCACGTCTCCATGTGCCCAGGGCCGCCGCTGAGCCAAAACAGAATGACGCTGTTCTCGCGAGCGTTATGACGGATCGCGCCGGCCGCATCGAGGCGCAACCGATCAGCCAGTGCCAATCCACCAGCCCCGAGCACGCCGGCCTGGAGAAAACTCCGCCGTCCCGCCACCGTTCGGTCGTCTCCCCGGACGCCCCAAAACAGATCGCTCATCAAACCCTCTTCAATCGAAAGGTGGCCGGCGCATCCAGCCCATACCCGCCGCGGCAAATCTGACGCTCAAGCCTCTCGATGGTACTCGATCGTCCGCCATCGAGCCAAGAGATTGAGCCCAAGCGGACCGTCTATTTGACTCCCGGTTCAACCGCGTCGTTCGGCGGCCCCGCCGTCCAGTCGCGCGGCTACTTGGGTGCCGCTGTGGGGCCCTTCGGTTCCACTTGCCACAGAGTGACTCGGTCCCGATCGCCGGCGACGGCCAGCCATTGTCCGTCGCTCGAGATATCGATGGAACGCAAGTGCGGGTCGCCTGTCGCAAGTGCCAGAAGCGGCTGGGCGTCGGCGGTGGACCAGGCACGGGCGACGCCATCCGCCATGGCGGCGTACAGCGAGCCGCCCTGGGGCGTGAAATGAACGTCGTAAACCTTGACGCTGGAGGCGGGCCATAATTCGTGGATAGCGCCGGTGCCCATGTCCAACAACACCAGTCCAGCACGGTTGCCGTATCCCGCCAGCCAGCGCCCATCCGCTGACACATCGAGCAAGTGCAGCGGCGACTCAAGGCGGAATCGAGCCAGCTCCAGACCGGTCGCCGCTTCCCACCGCACGACGGTCCCGAGTTCGTCGCAGGCGACGATGAGCGGACCGCCGCCGGCCGGCGTCGCGACCGCGACCCCGCCAGCTTTCATGGGAAGGGCCGGCAGAGGCTGGAAAACGCCATCGCGTCCGTGGCTCCAGACGGCGAGATAGCCAAGCTCGGCGCCGGTCGCTTGCGCGAGCCAACGACCGTCGCGCGAGACGGCGCCTTGCCGCATCTTGCCGGCCACCGCGATCAGGTCGGCGGTGGCGACGGTGTCGTCGGCGAAGCGCCAATGCAGCGCCGAACCTTGGTGGCTGAGCGCCACGACGCTTGAATGATCGGGCGTGAATGCCAACTCGTCGAAGCGCGCGGCCGTCGGATGTTGGTAACACGGTTCACCCGATGCCACGTCCCAAACTTCAACCTGCGAGTAACTGGCCGTCGCCAGCCAAACGCCATCCCGCGAAAACGCGACCAGCGCGCCGGCATCCGGGATCGTGTGCCGGAGCCGCCACGTGTCTTCGAGCGCGCGGGCGACGAGCGGTTCGGCGGGCGAGCCGCGCGTCGAGGCGATGGCGTATTGGCCGGCGGCGACATCCACGGCTCGGCCATCCACTCGCCGCTCGAAACGCACCTTGCCCTCAATCAGCTCGACCCGGGAATCTTCCTCGTTGGCGTACAAGCGGAATTGCGTGCCGAGCACTGTGAGGCGGGCCGCCACCGTCGCGATGACCAGCGGCCTCTCGGGGGGCTGACGCACCGCCGATACGTCAATCCCGCCGCGGCTCAAGTACAGCTCGCCGCGCGGCGAATCCGTCTTCGCGGGAAATCGCAGAACAGCACTGGCCCTTAGTTCCAGCCGCGAACCGTCAGCCAGAGTCAGCTCCGCCGTGCTGGATTCGCCGACGCGAATCGTGTCGCCATTCGTGAACACCTGACCGGTGGCGATCTTGGTTTCGCGACTGTCTGTGGAAACCCGCCAAGCCGCGCCTTCCAGTCCGCGCAAGGTCGCCACGACGGGACGCTGGGGTGTGAAACTCACGGGGCGGACGTGGCGCCTCCAATCGCCGATGCCCCAGCCGATCAGACCGATCAGCGTGAGGAGCATCAAACCGGCGAGCCACGACGAGGGGTAGCGGCGCAGTTCAGCGTTCGTCCGCACCGCGAACGCCTCGCGAACGACCGACTCGTCGGAGGCTTCATCGCGGCTGAGGGCGGATTCCGAAGACGGTCGCGCGAGGTCATCGCCGAGCGACACCTGGATGGTGTCGCGGAGCATCACGTCGAGTTCGATCAGTTCGCGATACAAGTCCTGCGCGGCCGGGGATTCGCGCAGAAGTTGAGACAACTCGTCGCGCTCCGCATCGGTGATTCGCGTTTCGAGCAGGGCGTCGATCAATTCGAACAGTCGTTGTTCGTTCATGGTGAACGCCGAAGCCTATTCTGCGAGCCTCCCGGTTAGGAGAGCCGGCGGAGTTTGGAGACTCGCCCCGTTCCAACCCATTCCGCGACAAACAGGCTGCCATCGGCCGCGAAGCAGGCGTCGTGGGGATGGACGAATTTGCCGTCCTGCCATTTGGCGTGGTCGCCGCGGATGGTGTTTCCACCTTGGCCGGTTACGCGGGCGACATCGTCACCGAGCCGCGCCACTACTTCGTTCTTTTCGTTCAGCAACGTCACGCGGGCATGCAGTTCCGGCACGACCAGCAAATTCTTCCAGGTTTCCGCATTGGCCGGCAGACCGTAGCCCCGCAAGGTTTCCAGGTATTTGCCGTTCATATCGAAGTACTGCAACGTGTGGTTGGCGCGATCGCAGACCACGATCGACGGCTGCCTTCCTGCCCGTTTATCGACCCAAACGCCGTGAGGCGTGCTGAATTTCCCTTCGCCTTTGCCGGCGCCGCCAAAGCACGAAACCCATTCGCCTTTCTTGTCGTAGCGGTGGACGTAAAAGGCGCCGTAGCCATCGACCAGCAGGAACCCGCCATCGTCGAGGAACGCGAAGTTGGTGGGCATGAACCGGTCGCGGCCCCACTGGCCGGTCGGCTTCTTGTCCTCGTCGGCCGCGTACACGCCCGACTGCATCGGCGCGAATCGGCGCCAAACCGCCTCGCCCTTCAAATCCAGTTTGGCGAAGGTCTTCAAATGTTGATAAGCGCAGACGTAGAGGAATTCCTGGCCATCCTCTTCACGGATTTCTATGCCGTGTCCACCGCCTTGGAATTCGCTGCCGAACGCCCGCACAAATCGCCCCTCGGGATCAAACACGAAAATCGACGGATGGTCCTTCAGGTTCGCTCGGCCCTCGTGGATTACGTACAGATTCCCGGCCTTGTCGACCGCGACGTTGTGCGTCGTTTGCCACGTATACTGCGACGGCAGTTGCGGCCATTCATGATGCACTTGGAACCGATGCTCGCCTTCGCCCACGATCAATTCTTTGGCGTCGGTCTTCCGAGTGGTGAGCAATAACGGGCCCGCGGCGACCGCGGCGGCGCAGGCGCCGCCGGCACGGAGAAATCCACGACGCGAAAGACGGAAATGACGGGGGCGGTTCATGGGTGGAACTCCAAGTAACCAAGGGACAGCGGAAACGACGCATCGATGCGGACGCCAATTCTACGCCGTCGCCCGGGGGTGCGCCCATCGCTGCGTTCATGTACCTCCCCTCATGCCGGGGCCAGCGAAAGGTTGGCCCGCCGCTGTCACGATTCGAGGCCGATGGATAAAGCCAACACGACGCGGCCGATGAAGCGGCGGCCAGTCACGAGTTCACTTTGAAAAATCTGAGACTTGGAAACTGGGAAACTTCGAGAATCTGAAGACAAGGAGCGAGCGCACCATGAGCGGGAGACGCTGGATCGGGATTTTGACGGGGTGCTTCTGCATCGGCTTGGCGATTTGGGCGTGGGGGCAACGGCCCGAGGGCCCAGGACCGGGCGGAGCCGGTCAGGGTGGCGGTGCCAAACCGCGAAAACCGCAAATGGCGGACACGATCCGGGCGAACGTCTACGCGGATAACTGGTTTTCGCTGTACATCAACGGCGAACTCGTCGCGGTCGACTCGATCAAGTTCATTCCACACAACGTCATCTCGGTGGATCTCCTGCCGAGCTATCCGATGACAATCGCGGTCATGGCCCGCGATAACGCCGATCCAAAGACGGGCATGGAATACGCGAATTCGCAGATCGGCGATGGTGGCTTCATCCTGAAGTTCGCGGATGGCACGGTCACCAACAGCGAATGGAAGGCCAAGAAGTTCTCCTGGGGGCCGATTGGCCGCGACACGGCCAATCCACGCGTGGAAAATCTGCCGATTCCCGAGAATTGGTTCGCGGTCGATTTTGATGACCGCGATTGGCCTCGCGCGAAAGAGTACTCGGAAGAGCAAGTCGCTCCCAAACAGCCGTTTTACGACCACGATTTCCAGGGGGCGAAATTCATCTGGTCCGACGACGTTGAGCTCGACAACACCGTGCTGTTCCGCCATCGAGTCGCCGCGCCGCCCGACGGCAAGTCGCGCCCCGATTTCTCCAACCTCAACAACGTCGTGCCCGACTCGCCTCCGAAGGGAGGTCGCGGCCCCAAAAAGAAGTAGCAATCGCCCGGACTTCGCCGGAAATCACCGGTTTTGGCCAACTTCAGGTGACATCCATGCGGGCCGGTTGATATAACGGCCGATGGAGTTCCGGAGTTCCTAGGTCACGACGTTTTTCGCCTGCGGAGATGGGAACATGTTGACGATTGCGGGGCCGCGTCACGGGGCCGGCGAGTTTTGCGATGGAATGTCGCGCCGGGATATCCTGCGCATCGGCACGTTGGCGGCGATGGGAACGGCGACCGGTTGGTCGTTGCCGGACATTTTGCGGGCCGAGTCGGCTGCCGGAGTGAAGACACCCAAGTCCGTCATCATGATTTACTTGGTGGGAGGGCCGCCCCACCAAGACATGTTCGATCTCAAGCCCGAAGCGCCGAAAGAAGTCGCCGGTCCGTGGCGGCCGATCGCGACGAAGGTCCCGGGTTTTGATATCTGCGAGGCGTTCCCGCAACTGGCTCGGATTACGGACAAGTTGACCGTGATCCGCTCACTGGTGGGCAATCAACACGACCACGACGCGATCCAAGTCTTCAACGGTCGCGATCCGCGGAAGCCGAAGCCGACGGGCGGATGGCCACAGTTTGGCACCATGGTGTCCAAGGTTCAGGGGCCAGCGCGGCGGGAAACGCCGCCCTACGTGAGCCTCTGTTACACCTGCACCCATGGACCGTACAACGAACCCGGACCAGGCTATCTGGGAATGGCGCATTCGGCGCTGCGGCCGCTCGGCGATACTCGCAAAGATATGGTGCTCAATGGCGTGACGCTCGATCGATTGGCGGACCGGAACGCGTTGCTCCGGCGTTTCGACACGTTCCGGCGCGACGCGGATCAGTCGTCGATGATGACGGGACTGGACGCCTTCACCGAGCAGGCGATGGGACTGCTCACCTCGTCGAAACTGGCCGAAGCACTCGATATCTCGCGGGAAGATCCGCGAGTGGTCGCTCGCTACGGAACAGGCGATCCGAAAATCATGATGGACGGTAACGGGGCCCCGCGGGTCCCGCAGAGTCTCCTGATCGCGCGACGATTGATCGAAGCGGGCGTTCGCGTTGTCACGTTGAACTACAGCAAGTGGGACTGGCACGGCGGTACGAACGCCGAGGGCCGCGCGAACAATTCGATCTTCCTCCGCGAGCAAGAGGATTTCCCGGTGTTCGACCAATGCGTCAGCGCACTTGTGGAAGACCTCCACGACCGCGGACTCGCGGAAGACTGCGCCGTGGTGATTTGGGGCGAATTCGGCCGCACGCCGAAGATCAGTCCGATCGTCGGTCGCGACCATTGGCCGCAAGTCAATTGTGCCTTGCTAGCCGGTGGAAAGATGCGTCATGGCCAGGTGATCGGAGCGACCGACCGGATCGCGGGTGAAGCCGTTTCCAGGCCCGTCCGCTTCGGCGACGTGTACGCGACCCTCTTCCGCCACCTGGGTATCGATACTGACCGAGCCACCATCAACGACTTGCAGGGCCGGCCCCAGTACTTGGTCGAAGACCAATCGAAGCCGCTGAGCGAGCTGGTTTCCTAACGCGATCTCCGAGAGCCAGTTGAGCTAGGGGCCGATCGAGCTAGGGGCCGATCGAGCTAGGGGCCGATCGAACCGGGGCGATTAAGGTTTTAGCCGAACTGCTCGCACTGGCCCCAGCATTGGCCCCTGAACTAACAGCGGCCGACGTGCGTGTCGAGCCGCGTGTGGCCGCATTGGGTGCGGCACTCGGGGCGGCTGCCGTCACGGCGACCCGGAAGCCGAGGCTTTCGAGTCGAGTCGTTGGTTCGCCGCCATCGCGATAGGCGGAGCGGCAGGCCGCGGAATCGATGTCCCAGCCGCCGCCGCGGACCACTCGGTCCGTGCCTTGCTTCGGGCCTGCGGGGGCGATGGAAGGTTCCGCGGAGTAGTCGCCCAGCCAATCCGAGCACCATTCCCAGACGTTGCCATGCATGTCGTACAGTCCCCAGGCGTTCGGTTTGCGGGTGGCGACAGGCTGCGGGCCTTTGGCGTTTTGGTCGAACCAAGCGTGTTCGGCGAGCTTGGCGACTTCGGGGCCGAAGTGATACGCGGTTTTCGAGCCCGCTCGGCAGGCGTATTCCCATTCCGCTTCGGTCGGCAATCGGTAAACGCGGCCTGCCTGCTGTTCCGCTGGCAAGGCGGACAGCTTCCGGCAGAACGCGACCGCTTCCGTCCACGTGAGATTCTCGACGGGATAGTTGGAGGTGTCGACGGCGCGGAGCACTCGGCCGGTCCGCGGGTTCTTTTCCGCGACCTTCTCTCCCTGAAATCCGCTCGGATTGCTTCCCATCACTCGGCGGAATTGATCCTGGGTGACTTCGGTGACGCCCAGGTAGTAGTCGGTGGTCAGCGTCACTGCATGGGGTGTTTCGTCATCTTCCGATCCCTCTTCCTCGACGGGCGATCCCATCGTGAACTGGCCCTTGGGAATCAGCACCAGCTTCATCCCGATGCTGTTCGTTATTGTCCGCGGTTCGGCGGCGGGAATGCGAGGAGCGGCGACCGCGAGCGACAGCAGGGACAACAACAGTGACGGCAGCAGCGCAGCAGGTAGCGACGTAGGCTTCATATCGATTCTCTCCACGTGTTTTCATTCACGGTTCGCCACCGGCTGTCCGCCGCGCCGGCGGAATCGCTGGCTACTCGGGGACTCGACCGAGTTGGGCGAGGAATTCGCTCATTTCGCCGGCGGCATGCAGGTCGCCGAGTCGCCGTGCGAGCGGAATGGCGTCCCGGAGCAACGCGCGGGCCTCGGCGACCCGTTCGACACTCGCGAGCATCTGCGCCGCTCGAAAGAATGCGGGAACGTAAGGAGGCTCGTCCCGCATGAGATCTTGGAAGAGCGACCAGGCGCGTTCGATCTGGCCCTCTTTTTCCCATTCGATCGCGAGGCCGTAGCGCAGCAGGCAGTCACGCGGTTCGTCGATGAGCAGGGCTTCGAGCCGTTCGCGGCGACTGGGCATGGAGTGGAATCCTGGGGAGCAAGGCTGGCCGGCGAAAAGGGTATCGGCAATTCCCAGTCGCCGTCTTCTTCACGTCAACGCTTTTCGCGGGGGAATTTCCGCCGCGACGGTCGCTTACGAGCGACATTTCACGTTGTGCCGTATGGAACCTGGCTTCGGCTCATGACGCGAATCGAGGTGTCGGTGAACCTCGATCGCATACCCGGTCACGCGATGAGAGATTTCGTCAGATTCATTGCTAGCCGTTTTCCGGGCTAGCCATTGACGATGGTAGGCAGTTCCATCCGCCGTTCCCAATGTTGGCGGACCGCAGCGAACGCGGGGTCGATCGTGCGTCGCTGAATGCGTTCGCGCGGGCGCCAGACACGCCATTCGAAGTCGTCGTGCTCGGTCATCACCAAGTCCACGGGGGCCCGCAGCCGTCCCAGGAACAGCACGAGCGTCTTGATCGCGGGCGCGCGGAGGTATTTGTCGAAGACGGGGTATTGAAGGCTGAAGCGGAAGTCGGCGTCGAGCTCAACCAGCTCGGCCGGCACACCGGTCTCCTCGCGGAGTTCCCGGAAGGCGCATTCCAATTCGGTCTCGCCGCTTTCGACGTGGCCTTTGGGAAAATCAAATCCACCCGGCTTGCGCAGCAGCAGGAATTCAGTTTCGGGATCGCGGCGGAACAGGATCACGCCGCAAGATTTGACTTCCACCGGCATCGACACAACTCCACTAGAATCCGCGCAGTTCAGCGGTGAAAAGCTGGCTACTGCGGTCTGCGGCCCGGGTGCTTGTCCACATGAGTCGTTGGCCGTCGGGCGAAAACACCGGTAAGACGTCCGCGGCGGGGGAATCGGTCAACCGCGTTATCTTGCCCGGCGTCATTCGACCTTTCTCTACGGAGTAACGCATGATCCATAAATCGTAGTTGGGTCGGGCGTTAGGGTTCGAGTGATCGGCCCCGGACCAGACAAGCAGCGGCTTCGTCGGATGCCAGTACGGTCCCCAGTTCACTCCGTCATTATCGGTTAACGCCGTCTCGTTCTTGCCGTCGATTCCGATCACGTAAAGCTGGAGATAACTTTCTTTCTTGCGATCGCTGCGGAACACGATCCACTGCCCGTCCGGGGAGATAAATGGCCCACCATCGTAGCCGGGAGCCGATGTGAGGCGTCGCACCTTCGAACCGTCCGCGTTCATCAGGTAAATGTCAGGGTTCTTCGGACGCGCGTCGCTGACCGGGGCCTTCGGATCAGCTTCGCTGTCGCGGCAAAAGGCGATCAGCTTGCCGTCTTTGGAATACGCACCCTCCGCATCGTAACCGTACGCGGACGTCAGTTGCTTGCGATTGCCGCCGTCGAGATCCGATTCGAACAGGTCCATAAACGGATCGAAGTCCCATTCGTACCGCCGCCGGGCACCCGTGCGACGATCTTCTTCCTGCCGGGCTCGAGCGGCGGTCTCGGTCTTTTCCAGTTGTGGATCGAGATGGCTGGACGCGAACAGCAACCGCTTGCCGTCAGGTGAAAAATAGCTGCAAGTCGTCCGGCCCCGACCCGTGCTTACCAGCCGTGGCGGCCCACCGGCGAATGGCTGGGTGTAGATTTGATAGAAGGGGTAATCTTGGGGCACCGCTTGATAGACAATGTCCCGCCCATCCGGCGAGAAGTAACCTTCACCCGCTTTGACCATGCCCTGCGTCACTTGCCGCAGATTCGCCAAGTGCTCTGATTCCAGCGGCGAGAGCGTCGGCACCGTCGGGCCGGCCGAGTTCGCGGGAGCCTTGCCTTCGGGATTCGCCGCCGCAGCAGCTTTGGAAGGCTCAACTTTGGTGGGCGAAGGCTGGGCGTGCGCAACTGCCGCACTCATCCCCAAACAGACCCACACCGCCGCCAAAGCCGCAGTGAATAGTCCGGGACGAAAAAATAAGCCCGTGCCGAACCCCAACGGTCGCACACGCCCCGTGATCGCGAGCGAAACGGCTAGAGAGGACACAGGCCCCAAACCGCGTTCAACTCGCTGGCCGACCGCCCTCCGGCGGAGGGCGATGGGCGATCCGTGCGGGTTGCTCGCGAACGGGACGACGGCAAGGTTCGATCGGCGGAGGACCATCAGGCGAGGCTCCGATGCCAGATGACGTAGGGCGGGGTGGGAGGGGCGGTCCGCAGTGGAAACCGCGTCGCTATTATAGGGAAGTTCCACGGCGCGTCGACCGCATAACGTTCTCCTTAAAGGATCCGCATGAAAATCTACACCAAGGCCGGCGATCGCGGCGAAACCCACGTCTTTGGCGGACCACGTGTTCGCAAGGACGACCTGCGGATCGAGGCGTACGGCACCGTGGACGAACTGAACGCCGCGATCGGCTGCGTGCGGGCCCAACGCCTCGATCCCCGTCTCGACACGATCCTGGAACGCATCCAGCATGAACTGTTCGCCGTCGGCGGTGAATTGGCCACCCCCGATCCGTTCGAAAAGGGAATGGACTTGGTCGGCGAATCCCATGTGATTCGCCTGGAAGCCGAAATTGATACCTGGGAACTGGAATTAGAGCCGCTCAGGCAGTTCATCCTGCCCGCAGGCACTCCCGCCGCCGCCGCATTACATCTCGCGCGGACGATTTGCCGCCGCGCCGAACGGAAATGCGTCAGCATGACGTACACGGCCGAAAAACCCGCGTCGCCCCGCATCGTCAAATACCTCAACCGCCTCAGCGACCTGCTGTTCGTCATGGCCCGAGTCGCTAACAAGCTGGAAGGAGTCGCCGACGTGCCATGGCAAAAACCAGTTCGGTCGACCGGGGAAGGCGAAGAGTGAGAGGCGATGTTTGGGGGGGGGCTAGTTGCTAGTTGCTAGTTGCGAGTTGCGAGTTGTCAGTTGCTAGTTGTCAGTTGCTAGTTGTCAGTTGTC